>NZ_JBFOCS010000061.1:0-17595 GCF_040907905.1 Aeromonas sp. s13
AGATCAAAGGGAGCCTGACCGGCTCCCTTTCTTTTTATCTCGCTTGCACCCGCTTGCAGCTCTCGGCGTCTTGCCCCCTCTCCCTCCGGGAGAGGCGGGCATCCCCGCCGGTGTCATCAATATCGTCACCAGTCATCAGGCGAGCGCGGTGGGCAACGAGCTGTGCAGCAATCCGGTGGTGCGCAAGCTCTCCTTCACCGGCTCGACCCGCATCGGCAAGCTGCTGATGCGCCAGTGCGCCGACACCATGAAGAAGCTGTCGCTGGAGCTGGGTGGCAACGCCCCCTTTATCGTCTTTGACGACGCCGACCTCGATGCCGCCGTGGCAGGGGCGCTCGCCTCCAAATACCGCAACGCCGGGCAGACCTGTGTCTGCGCCAACCGCATTCTGGTGCAGGCCAGTGTCTATGACGCCTTCGCCGAGAAGCTGACTGCCGCCGTCAAGGCCTTCAAGGTGGGAGATGGCATGGCGGAAGGCACCCAGATCGGCCCGCTCATCAACCCGGCTGCCGCCAGCAAGGTGGCCGAGCTGGTGCAGCAATCGGTCGCCGCCGGTGCCGAACTGCTGCTGGGGGGCGAAGCCCATCCCGCTGGCCCCCTCTTCTACCGCCCCACCATTTTGGGCAAGGTGGATAAAACCAACCCCATCCTGCAGGAGGAGATCTTCGGCCCGGTCGCCCCGCTGGTGCGCTTCGAGACCGAAGCCGAAGCCATCGCCATTGCCAACGACACCCCTTATGGCCTGGCCGCCTACTTCTATGGCCGCGATATCGCCCGGGTGTGGCGCGTCGCCGAGCAGTTGGAGTACGGCATGGTCGGCATCAACGAGGGGATCATCTCCACCGAGCTGGCCCCCTTTGGCGGCATCAAGGAGTCGGGTCTGGGCCGGGAAGGGGCCGCCGAGGGGCTGGAGGAGTATCTGGAGACCAAATACCTCTGCTTTGGCGCCATTCGCTAGGGCTGCAACAGAGAGACAAGGCGCCGCCGATCTGGCCCGATGGGCTAATTGGCGGTGATGGGCGCCAAAACGCCCGCCACATTTTCAGGGAATTTCGGGGCCATGGCCCTCAGGGAGGAAAGATGAGTCAGTCAGAATCAAACAAGGCGTGGCAAGCGCGCCGCGAAGCGGCCGTGGTCAACGGCGTTGGCACCCTGCTGCCGGTCTTTATCGACCGGGCGCAAAATGCCGAGCTGTGGGATGTGGAGGGCAATCGCTACATCGACTTTGCCTCCGGCATCGCCGTGCTCAATACCGGCCACAACCACCCCAAAGTGGTGGCGGCGGTGCGCGAGCAGCTGGAAAAGTTCAGCCACACCTGCTTTCAGGTCACCCCCTACCCCGGCTATATCGAGCTTGCCGAGAAGCTCAATGCCCTGGTGCCCGGCCCGACGCCGAAGCGCACCCTGTTTCTCTCCACCGGCGCCGAGGCGGTCGAGAACGCCATCAAGATTGCCCGTGCCCACACCGGTCGCAGCGGCACCATCGCCTTCAAGGGGGGCTTTCACGGCCGCACCATGATGGGCATGGCGCTCACCGGCAAAGTGGTCCCCTACAAGACCGGCTTTGGCCCCTTCCCGGGGGAGGTCTACCACATCCCCTTCCCCGCCGATTATCTCGGGGTAAGTGAAGAGGATGCCCTGCACGCCCTCGAGCTCTGCTTCAGCGCCGACATCGAGCCGAGCCGGGTTGCCGCCATCATTATCGAGCCGGTACAGGGCGAAGGGGGCTTCTATCCCGCCTCCCCGAGCTTTATGCAGAAGCTGCGCAGCGTCTGCGATCAGCACGGCATTCTGCTGATCTGCGACGAGATCCAGAGCGGCTTCTGTCGCACCGGCAAGACCTTCGCCACCGAGTATGCTGGCATCGAGCCGGACATCATGACGTTGGCCAAGAGTCTGGCGGGGGGCTTCCCTCTCTCGGCGGTGGTGGGCAAGGCGGAGATCATGAACGCGGCCAAGCCGGGGGGCCTGGGTGGCACCTATGCCGGTTCCCCCATCGCCTGCGCCGCTGCGCTGGCAGTCTTGCAGGTGATCGACGAGGAGAAACTCAACCAGAAAGCGCTGGATCAGGGGGAGCAGATCAAGGCGGGGCTGGAACGCATAGCCGAGCATTTTGACTGCATAGGTCAAATTCGCGGCCCCGGTGCCATGGTGGCCATGGAGCTGGTGAAACGCCGTGATGCCAGCCAGCCCGATCCCGACCTCACCAAACGTCTGGTGGCCGAGGCGGGCAAACGGGGTCTGGTCCTGCTCTCATGCGGGGTGCGCGCAAATGTCATCCGTTTTCTCGCCCCCCTGACAGCCCCTGCGGCAGTGATTGACGAGGGGTTGCAACTCCTTGAAAAATCACTGGAGGCCGTGCTGGCCTGACCAGCAGGAAAGTGACCACTCACCTGTGCAAATAAATGCAATTTTGCCCCTTTTTTTCTTGTCAAGGGGGCCCTGCAAATGCACAATGCGCCGCCACTGAAAGAACCGATGTAAAACAATGGCATCGGTTCTTTTTTAGACAGTGAACACACCCATAAACGAGGCCGGATCACCCCCGGAAAAGATAGCGAGATTGGCAGCAGTCTCCCGACACCAAGTCTAGTGAGGAACAACATGGGGCATCTCAATGCTTTCCAACCGGCCATGGCCGGTGTGCGCCGCCCTGGCGCCCTTGATTCCCGGGCCTCTCTCCCGGTTTCGTTGATGGACCGTGCCACTCTGGCACTGCATGAGGAACATGCATAATGGCGGCCCAGCAGGTTGGTCTGAAAAAGACCCTGAAACTGTGGCAGGTCGTGGTTATGGGACTGGCGTACCTCACCCCTATGGCGGTGTTCGACACCTTCGGCATCGTTACCGAGATCACCGAAGGTCATGTGCCGACCGCCTACCTGTTTGCCCTCATCGGCATGCTGTTCACTGCCCTGAGCTACGGCCATCTGGTGCGCAAGTTCCCGTCAGCCGGCTCTGCCTATACCTATGCCCAGAAGGTGTTTCACCCCTATGTCGGCTTTATGGTGGGCTGGACCTCCCTGCTCGACTACATGTTCATGCCGATGATCAACATGCTGCTGGCCAAGATCTATCTGGAAGCCCTCTTCCCGAACGTAGAGCCCTGGACCTATATCTTCGGTCTGGCGGCGGTGATGACCGCCCTCAACCTGCGCGGCATCAAGCTGGTGGCCAACTTCAACAGCCTGATCGTGGTAATGCAGTTCAGTATCATCGCCATCTTCATCGGCCTGATCGCCTGGGGTGTTCACAACGGTGAAGGGTTGGGGACCGTGGCCAGCAGCCGTCCCTTCTTCTCCGAGCAGATCCAGGTGTCACCGCTGCTGATGGGGGCCTCCATCCTCTGTCTGTCGTTCCTCGGTTTTGACGCCATCAGTACCCTGTCGGAAGAGACCCCGGACGCGGATCGGGTGATCCCCCGCGCCATCGTGCTGACGGCGCTGATCGGCGGTGTGCTGTTCGTCACTACCTCCTACTTCCTGCAGCTCTACTTCCCGGACATCTCCCGCTTCCAGCATCCGGATGCGGTACTGCCGGAGATCGCCCTCTATGTCGGCGGCAAGCTGTTTCAGGCGGTGGTGCTGGTCTGCACCACAGTAGCGGTGCTGGCCTCGGGGCTCGCCTCCCACGCCGGTGTATCGCGCCTGCTCTACGTGATGGGTCGTGATCGCGCCCTGCCTGCCCGCTTCTTCGGCTACATCCATCCGAAGTGGCAGACCCCGGCGTTCAACGTGCTGCTGGTCGGCCTGCTGGCCCTCTCTGCGGTGTCGCTGGATCTGGAGATGGCGCTGGCGCTGATCAACTTTGGCGCCCTGGTGGCCTTCACCTTCGTCAATCTGGCGGTGATCGCCCACTTCTATGTGAAGCTGGGCCGCAACAAGTGTCTCAAGGACCACCTGATGTACCTGCTGCTGCCGCTCTGTGGCGCCGCCTGCATCGGGGTTCTGTGGCTCAACCTCGAGCCCTCTTCCTTCGAGCTGGGTCTGATCTGGGCGGCGCTGGGGGCCATCTACCTGTTCCTGCGCCTCACCGTGTTCCGCATCCCGCTGCATACCGCCGACAAGGTGGAGATCGCCCAGTAACCGCTGGCGTCCCTCCCCCCGATAGCGAACAAGGAGCCAGCGGGCTCCTTGTTGTTTTTGCGGTGCTCTGGTGGCCAGCAGCACGGGTTGCCAGAAATGCGGTTTCTGCAGGAAGTGTGACTGATTTCAAATAACTACCCAGCCGGGCTGCTCGCCGTGCCATGGCCCGAGCCGCGTTGCCTTCTATCCTCAGTCATTAATGTGAATGGATATGCAGCCACTCTTTTTCCACTTCACCCCCTCCCATCCCCCGCCAACCGATAAGATCGCAGGACTCGAGCCCGGGGGAACGCCGCCAAATATGATCAGGATCAATGTTGAGGCGCTATGCACCCTGCAGCCCCGATTTGCCGATTTTTCATACGCCATGACAGGGTTCTCTTCCCCCCCGAAAAAGGGGGAGCGGCTCGGGGACGGCTGCAGGGGGCGAGTGACCACTTACCTGCTCCGTGCGTATGCAAAAAAATGCGTTAATCCGCCCTTTTTTGCTTGTCAAGGGGGCTGACCGAATGCACAATACGCCGCCAATAAAGGACCGATGTTCACTGCGACATCGGTTTTTGTATTTTTGAAGTGCAGTACAAACCCACCACAAGAGGCCGGAACGTTTCCGGAAGTGATATTCGAGATTGCCAAACAATCTCCCGACGTTGAGAGGATAACAATGGGGCGTTTTAATGCTTTCCTGCCGGTACAGCCCGGTATGCGCCTCCCCGGCGCCCTTGATGTACAGGCTTGCGAATCCATCGTATCCCTGCGCTCGTTGCAAGCACGTGCTGCGGCACTGATTGAGGAGAAAGCGTAATGGCATCGCAAAACGCCAAGCTGCTCAAGACCCTTACCCTGACACAAGTGATTGTGATGGGTCTGGCCTATCTGACCCCCATGGCTGTCTTCGACACCTTCGCCATCGTCGGTGACATCACCGACGGCAGGGTCGCCACCGCCTATCTGCTGGCTCTGGGTGGCATCCTGCTCACCGCTCTCAGCTACGGACATCTGGTACGCAAGTTCCCCTCTGCGGGCTCTGCCTATACCTATGCCCAGAAGGTGTTCAACCCCTACGTCGGTTTCATGGTCGGCTGGTCATCCCTGCTCGACTACATGTTCATGCCGATGATCAACATCCTGCTGGCCAAGATCTACCTGACCGCCATGTTCCCGGGCGTCGAGCCCTGGGTGTTCATCTTCGGTCTGGTGACCGTGATGACCTTCCTGAACCTGCGTGGCATCAATCTGGTGGCCAACTTCAACGGTCTGATCGTGGTGATCCAGCTGGCCATCATCACCCTCTTTATCGGCCTGATGGCGTGGGGCATCTACCACGGTGAAGGGGCTGGCACCCTGATGAGCAGCCGTCCGTTCCACTTCGAGTCAGCACAGCTGGTACCGCTCTTTACCGGTGCGACCATTCTCTGCTTCTCGTTCTTGGGCTTTGACGGTCTGAGCTCCCTCTCCGAAGAGACTCCGAACGCTGGCAAGGTGATCCCCAAGGCGATCGTGCTGACTGCCCTGATCGGCGGCATCATCTTCGTGGTGGTCTCTTACTGCCTGCAGCTCTACTTCCCGAGCCTCTCCCGCTTCCAGCATCCGGATGCGGTACTGCCGGAGATCGCGCTCTACGTTGGCGGCACCTTCTTCCAGTCCGTGGTTCTGGTCTGCACCACGGTCGCGGTACTGGCCTCCGGCATGGCGGCTCACGCCGGTGTGTCGCGCATCCTCTACGTGATGGGGCGTGACCGCATGATCCCGGAGCGGGTGTTTGGCTACATCCACCCGAAATACCGCACCCCGGCCATCAACGTGCTGATGGTGGGCGGTCTGGCCCTCTCCGCCGTGTCGTTTGATCTGGATACCGCGCTGGCGCTGGTCAACTTCGGCGCACTGGTGGCGTTCAGCTTCGTCAACCTGTCGGTGATCGGTCAGTTCTGGGTGCGCGAGAAGCGCAACAAGACCCTCAAGGATCACGTCATCTACCTGTTGATGCCGCTGCTCGGCGCCGCTACCATCGGTGCGCTATGGATCAACCTGGAGCAGAGCTCGCTGGAGCTGGGCCTGATCTGGGCAGGCCTTGGCGCAACCTACCTGTTCCTGCGTCTGGCGGTGTTCCGCATCCCGTTCCGTCAGTACGAGGAAGCGGCTGACGCCTGATCCTTTGCGGATAACGGATAGACAGAAGGGGAGCCATGGCTCCCCTTTTTGCTGCCGGTCTGTGGCCGGTCACACGGGCTTGGGCCCGGTCTGCTTACTACTTATCCAGTACGGCGGTCGCCGCAGCCTTGAGCGGATCGCGAGCGATGGTCTTGGCATCCTGCTCCGCCTTGTGCAGCTGCTGGTTTGCCTTGTCCATCTTCTGCTGCATACCGTTGCCGCTCTCCTTGAGGTCGGCACGCTTCTCGCCCAGCAGGTCGGTGCGGCCTCTTTGCACCTCAGCTTTCACCTTCTCTTTCTCCTGCTTCACCAGCTTGCTGGTATCACAGTTGCCCTTGACCCCCAGAGTGGCATTCACCGCTTCGTTTTTGAGGGCCTTGTCGAGGTTGCAGTCGGTTTTCAACAGGCTGGCCTGTGCCCCTGCCGAGAGCAGCCCCAGCGACAGAGAGAGGATCCATGCACGCATCATCTTGTGTACTCCTGCTTGCCAATAAAGGGGCGCAGTGTAGCGATCACATTCCGGCTGGCAAGGCGGCAGTGCTTTCGTCCCCCCTTTTGCCACCCCAGAGCCAACCGGCTCGGTCAGCGCCTGTCGCCGCAGTTCGTCGTCATAAAAACATCATCGAAATGTCACGTTGTCATATTTCTGTCATTAACCATTGATTAAATGCGCGGGTCATCAACAACCCAAGACGGAACGACCGTCTCAAGAGGCTTTATGCAACACCATCACTCCTTGTCACAGCCGCCCGCGACCCGCGCCCTGTTCAACTGGATGAGTGTCATCGTACTGGTCTACCTGATCCTGGTTGCCGTGGGCGCCATCTCCCACGGCTTCAAAGATTTCTCCGGCGGCGCCGAGGGCGCAGCCCAGATCTTCGCCTTTGCCAACAACCCCTTTGTCGCCCTGCTACTGGGTATTCTCGCTACCGCGCTGGTGCAATCCTCCAGCACCGTCACCTCGGTGATCGTCGGTCTGGTGGCTGGCGGCCTGCCCATCAGCATGGCCATCCCCATGGTGATGGGTGCCAACCTCGGCACCACCATCACCAACACCATTGTCTCCATGGGCCATGTGCGGGATCGCGCCGAGTTCCGCCGCGCCTTCGCCGCCGCCACCGTGCACGACTTTTTCAACCTGCTGGCGGTGTTCATCTTCCTGCCGCTGGAACTGATGTTCGGTCTGCTGCAACATAGCGCCGAGTGGCTGGCCAACCTGCTGGTAGGCTCCGCCAACATGTCGATGAAGGGCATGGATTTCATGAAGCCGCTGACCGCACCGGCCCAGCAGCTGATTGACAGTGCTGTTGCCTTCCTGCCGGGCAAGGGTGCCGCCATCGCGACCATCGTCATTGGTATCCTGCTGATCCTCGCCTGCGTCACGTATCTCGGCAAAGTGCTGCAACAGGTACTGGTTGGCCGCGCCAAAGAGGTGCTGCACAAGGCGCTGGGCCGTGGCCCGCTGACCGGCATTACCTCCGGTGCGCTGGTAACCATCATGGTGCAATCCTCCTCCACCACCACCAGCCTGATGATCCCGCTGGCCGGCGGCGGCGTGTTCAGCACCCGTCAGCTCTACCCCTTCACCCTGGGGGCCAATATCGGTACCACCATCACCGCCCTGCTGGCTGCCACCGCCATCAGCGGAGCCGGTGCCCAGCTGGCCCTGACCATCGCGCTGGTCCACGTGCTGTTCAACCTCTTTGCCGTGGTCATCATCTATGGCATCCCCTTCCTGCGCGACCTGCCGGTGCGCGCCGCCGAGGGGCTGGCCCGGGTAGGCAGCGAGAACAAGCTGCTGGCTCTGGGTTATGTGACGGGTCTCTTCTTCGCCCTGCCCGCCCTGATGATGGTGGCCGCCAAGTAAGCGCCGCCGCCATGACGAGGGGCGAGTCACCGACTCGCCCCTTTTTCCGTCTGCGTCTCCGAGCTTTGCCTGCCCGCTCACATCCTCCCGCCCTGTGGCTCGCCATCAGGGGCGGTGCGCGATAAGATGGCGCCCTCATTGCACTTTTTACATTTCATGGAACAGGAAAAACCGATGAAATTCATACTGATCGCGCTGCTGGTTGCCGGTGTCGCCTACTACTTCTACTCCAGCAGCAACAACAAGAAGCTGGCCGAAGATAATGTTCGCAAGGGGGCCGAGTTCCTCGCCAGCAACAAGGAGAAACCGCTGGTGACCACCACCGCCTCCGGCCTGCAGTACGAAGTGCTGACTCCGGGTACCGGCACCGTTCACCCCACCGCCACCAGCAAGGTGAAGGTGCACTACGAGGGCAAGCTGCTTGACGGCACCATCTTTGACAGCTCGGTCGCCCGTGGCGAGCCCATCGAGTTTGGCCTTAATCAGGTGATCAAGGGGTGGACCGAAGGGGTTCAGCTGATGGTAGAAGGGGAGAAGACCCGCTTCTATATCCCGGCCAACCTCGCCTACGGTGACCGCGCCGCCGGCAAAATTCCGCCGGGATCCGTACTGATCTTTGATGTGGAGCTGTTGGGTATCCAGTAAGCGCTCCGTCACGCTCCATCAACAACAAGGCCAGCATTATGCTGGCCTTGTTGTTATGGGAACCTTACTCCCCCTTGGCGATCCCTTCCCGGCGCGGATCGGCTGCACCAAACCAGCCGCCAGCGTTGCGCTCAACCCCCTGCAGGCCGGAGGTCTGCTCGTTCAGCACCACCTCATGTCCCCTCGCCTTCAATCCCTCGACCACCGACATGGGGGTGCGTCCCGCTTCCAGCTCGGTGGGGCCGTTGCGGCTGCCAAAGTTGGGCAGGTTGATAGCCTGTTGCAGGTTCAGGCCCCAATCCTGGGTGCCGAGCAGGGTCTTGCCCACGTAGTTGATGATGGCGGAGCCCCCCGGAGAGCCCAGCGTCATGGTTAGCTCGCCGCTTGGCTTGTCAAACACCAGCAGGGGTGACATGGAGGATCGGGGCCGCTTGCCCGGCTCCACCCGATTTGCCACCGGCAGACCGGCAGCATCCACCGAGGTGAAGGAGAAATCGGTGAGCTGGTTGTTGAGCAGGTAGCCGTTGACCATCTGACGCGATCCGAAACCATCCTCGATGGAGCTGGTCATGGAGATGGCCATCCCCGCCTTGTCGACGATCGAGACATGGCTGGTAGAGGGGAGTTCGGGGGTCGCATCCTTGCCGCGTGCCAGCGCCAGTGGCGGCGTACCGGGCTTGGCAATCCCCATGGAGTGCTGACCGACAAGCTTGCCCCGCTCGGCCAGATAGTCCTTGTCCAGCAACCCCAGCACCGGCACGCTGACAAAATCGCTGTCGGCGACGTACTGGTTGCGATCGGCGAAGGCCAGACGCGCCGCTTCACTGTAGAGGTGGATAGCCTCGCTGGAGGCAGCCAGCCCCCCCTCTTTCGTGGTGATCGGCTTGAGGGCCGCCATATCACGGCTCTCCAGCATGCCGAAGATCTGGCCGAGCGCCAGGGTGCCGGACGAGGGAGTGGGAAAGCCGCAGATCTTGCTCTGGCGATAGTCAAAGCAGAGGCCATCACGCACTTTGGCCTGATAGCTGGCCAGATCGGTGGCCGCCAGTACTCCGGGATTGGTGGGATGCTGGCGAACCTTGGCCACCATGGCATCCGCCAGCGGCCCCCGATAGAAGGCATCCGCCCCCTCTGTGGCCAGAGTGCGCAACACCCTGGCCAACGCTGGGTTGGTCAGCCGGGTGCCCGCCGTTTTGGGGCTGCCATCCGCCTGATAGAAGTAGGCACGCGCCTGCGGATCCCGTGCCAGATAGGGATCCTTGGCCAGCAATGTGGCCAGCCGTGGACTTATCACAAATCCTTGTTCTGCCAGCGTGATGGCGGGCTCGAACAGCACAGCCCAGGGCAGCTTGCCATAACGCTGATGGGCCAGTGCCAGAGCGCGCAGGGTGCCGGGAACGCCGACCGAGCGGCCCCCCACCACCCCGTCATAAAACGCCAGCGGCTTGCCATCTTGCATAAACAGCTGGTCGGTGGCAGCAGTCGGCGCCGTCTCGCGGCCATCCACCGCACTCACCTTGCGGCCATCCCACACCAGCAGCAGCGTCCCGCCACCGATCCCGGAAGATTGCGGCTCCACCAGCGTCAATACCAGCTGCACCGCAATGGCAGCATCGACGGCACTGCCACCGGCATTGATGATCTGGTAGCCCGCATCCACCGCCAGCGGGTTGGCGGCCGCCACCATGAAGTCATGGCCCTGCCAACCCTGTTTGTCGGTCCAGCCACTGGCGGCTTCCGGCGCGATCAGGGTCTGGGCTGGCGGGGTGTAGTGAAAGCCGTTGTCACTGGCACAACCGGCCAGCAGGGCAAGGGCGACAGCCAGCCCCAGAGGTTTGCGCAACATGACACTCTCCTTGTCTGTTTTATGACCATGAAGAGGGACTATGTCACGATTGGCGCTGATAGCTCAAGTTATTGAGCAAGATCAATATCTTACTCATCTATCAATAATGGCTATCCGCAATAGGTATAAAAAAACCGCCCGAAGGCGGCTTTTACGATGGGATGGCAGAGGCCAAACAGGCGCATGTCCGGTTAGATGGACTGCTCTTCGCCACCCAGGGCGGCAAACAGCGCCGGGATAAACTGGGACAGCTCGGCGGTGACCAGCGCGAAGTCGGCATCCAGACGGGCGGCCGGATCTTCGCTGGTGACGTCGTCGTTCTGCTCGCGCAGCTCTTCGCTGAATTTCAGACGCTTGATGGAGAGATCATCCCCCAGCACGAAGCTGACGGTCTCGCCCCAGTTGAGGGCCAGCTTGGTCACCAGCTTGTCATTGGCCAGGTGGTTCTTGATTTCATCCGTCATCAGATCCTGCTGCTTGCAGCGGATGATACCGCCGTGCTCCATGGCACTGCGCAGCTCGGCTTCATCTTCCAGCGTGAAGGAAGCGGGCAGGTTGCCCTCGTTCAACCACTCGGTCATGGTGATCTCGGGCGGGTTCTTGAGAGCCACCGGCACCACCGGCAGGGAGCCGATGGATTTGCGCAACAGTGCCAGCAGATCGTCCGCCTTCTTGGCAGAACCTGCGTCCACCACCATCAAATTGTCGGCAGGATTGATCCAGGCGAAGGTCTGGCTGGTACGACTGAAGGCACGGGGCAGCAGGGTGTGGAGGATCTCCTCTTTCAACGCCTCCTTCTCTTTCTTCTTGAGGGCGCGTCCCTGTTCGAACTCGATCGCCTCTACCTTCTCGGCCAGCATCTCCTTGACCACGGTACCGGGCAGCATCTTCTCCTCTTTGCGGGCGCAGATGAGGATGTGGCCGGAGGCAGAGTGAGTCAGGGTTGAGCCGAATTTGCCAAGGGGCTTGACCCACCCGAAACGGGAGATGTCCTGACTGCCGCAAGGGGTGAAGGCACAGGCTTCCAGCTGGGTTTCCAGCTGATCAACGGTCAGGTCAAAGGGGCGGGTAAAGCGATAAATCTGCAGGTTTTTAAACCACATGGCGTCCTCGGTCTCTAGATTGTCCGGCGGGCATTGTACTAGAGAGGCGCTTTGTGATCAGCCAATCATTCTCGCTAAATAAAGGGCGATCGACCTCACAGGGTCTCATTTATGTCACCTGTTTGTTCATCAAGTTCTCCTAGACTGCGAAAGTAAATTGTTAATAAGGATGAAGGTATGTTGCGGCCCAGTCGCCCGGAAGACATGGAAGAGATCGTCGAAATCTGGTTGCTGGCCTCCCTGCAGGCCCACGATTTCGTCGATGCCTCCTGCTGGTGGCAGGCCCAGGAGGATCTGCGTACCCGCTATCTCGACCGCGCCGCCATCTGGGTGTTCGAGGAGCGTGGCGATCTGCTCGGTTTCATGGCGCTGGTGGACAACTATCTCGCCGCCCTGTTCGTGCGCCCCGACCGTCAGGGCCGCGGCGTCGGCCATGCCCTCTTGCAGGAGGCGAAGCGTCAGGGTGCGTCGCTCCACGCCAGAGTCTTTGTCGAGAATGACCAGGCGGTGCGTTTCTATCGCCGCCACGGTTTTGTCATTGAGGCCGAGGAGTCCGATCCCCTCACCGGCCACCCCCAATACCGGATGTGCTGCGAACCGGCCTGAATCGATGCCAGCCCCCTGTTTTACTTGAAAAAAGCACGGGGCATCCTCATCTTGTCTTCATCGGGTGCCACAGGCACCGTCCCTGCAACCGGGCTGCTTTCCAATGAAAATCCTCCATACCGCCGACTGGCACCTTGGCCATCAACTTCATGGCCATGACCGCCGTTTTGAACACGATGCCTTTCTCGACTGGCTGAGCGACACCCTCAAGGCGCGCGAGATCGACGCTCTGCTGGTGGCGGGCGATCTGTTTGATACCGCCAATCCCCCCGCCAGCGCCTGGCAACAACTCTACCGTTTTCTGGCGCGGCTGCGCGCCGAGATGCCCCGCCTCAACATGGTGCTGATCGGCGGCAACCACGACTCCCCCTCCAAGCTCGATGCCCCCCACGAGCTGCTGCGCGCCTTTGATCTGCATCTGGTGGGCAGCATCAGTCGCGACAGTGAGGGCAAGCTCGAGACCGACCGCCTGCTGGTACCGCTGCAAGACAAGGAGGGCAACATTGCCGCCTGGTGCGCCGCCGTGCCGTTCCTGCGCAGCAGCGATCTGCGGGTAGAGCAGTTGGCAGAGGGGCAGGACAGGCTGATCGAAGGGGTACGGCAGGTCTATGCCGAGGTACTGGCCGAAGGGCGCGCCCGCTGCGGGGAGGCGCTGCCGCTCATCGCCATGGGCCACGCCTATCTGGCGGCGGGCCAACTCTCGGAGCTGTCGGAGCGGCGGGTGCTTGGCGGCAACCAGCACGCCCTGCCTGCCGACCTGTTCACCGCGGCTGATTACACGGCGCTCGGCCACCTCCATCTGGCCCAGAGCCCGGCCGAGGGGGTGCACTACAGCGGCTCGCCGCTGCCGCTTTCGCTTGCCGAAGCGAACTACAACCATCAGGTGCTGGAAGTGACCTTTGCAGAAGGCAAACTGACCGGATTGGAGCGGATCCCGGTGCCCCGCGCGGTGGAGATGATCCGCCTGCCCCAGAGCACCCTCGACGACGCACTCAAAGCCATCGCTTCGCTCGAACTGCCTGATTGTCCACAAGAGGCACAACCTTTCCTCGAAGTGCGGCTGCTGCTGCCCAAGCCCGAGGCCCGCATCCGCGAACGGATTCTGGCGGCCATCGCAGACAAGCCGGTACGCCTGACCCGCATCAGCACCCAGTATCAGGGCTCGGGAGAAGGACTGGCCGATGGTCGCGAGCGGCGCAGGCTCGATGAGCTCTCTCCCACCGAGGTGTTTCGCCTCTGCTATCAGCGCCAGTTTGAAGGGGAGCCCGAGGCTGGGCTGGTTGCCTCGTTTGAAAAGATCCTGGAGCAGGTGAAGGAGTCAAACCAATGAAAATCTTGTCTCTGTCAGGTGAGAATCTGGCCAGTCTGACCGGCCCCTTCACCATCGACTTTACCAAGGGGGCGCTCGGCGCTGCGGGTCTATTTGCCATCACCGGCAACACCGGCGCAGGCAAAAGCACCCTGCTCGACGCCATTTGTCTGGCCCTCTACGACGAGATGCCGCGCTTTATCGCCAATCGCAAGAACGTGGCCGAAGTGGGCCGCATAGATGACGAAGAGAAACTCAAGGCCAACGATGTACGAGGCATCCTCAGCCGCGGTCACGCCAGCGGTTTTGCCGAGGTGCAGTTTCGTGGCTGTGATGGCCGCATCTGGCTGGCCCGCTGGGCGGTGCGCCGGGCGCGAAACCGCTCGGAGGGACGTTTTCAGGCGCAAGAGCGCACCCTGACCGATGTGGAGTCGGGGCAGGTCTTCTCCGGCAGCAAGCGGGAGCTGCAGGATCGCATCGACGAGCTGGTGGGACTCTCCTGGGAGCAGTTTCGCCGCGCGGTGATCCTGCCGCAGGGGGAGTTTGCTGCCTTCCTCAAATCGGACGCCAACGAGCGCTCCGCCCTGCTCGAACGGATGACCGGCACCGAGCTCTACTCCGCCATCTCCATCCAGACCTATGAACGGGCGCGGGAAGAGCAGCAGAAGCTGGCCACCATCGCCCAGCGCCTGGGCGACGTGGCGCTGATGGACGAGGCCACCCGCGAACAGTGGGTAAGTCAGCAGGTAAGCCTCTCGACCACCCTCAAGCACGAGCAGCAACAGCAGCAGCTGATGCAGGACTTACGCGACCTCAACAGCCGCATTGCAGCCCAGTTGCAGGGCTGCGCCGAGGGACAAGCGGCGCTCGATGCCGCCCTGCAGGCCCACGGCGCCGCGGCCCCCGAGCGCGAGGAGTTTGCCCGTGCCGAACAGGCCCAGGTGGCCCGCGCCGATCACGACGAGCTGGCCCGCCTCACTCTGGAAGTGCAGCAGCAGGAGAAGGTGATCGCCGAGCTTGGGCCGGAGCTGGCCAAACTCGAAGAGCAGACCCAGCAGAGCGCGCTGACCGAGCAGCAGTTGCTGGCGGAGAAGATCGCCGCCGAGCGGGAATGGGGTGCCCTGCAACCCGAACTCAAGCGGGCGCAGGAGCTTGATACCCGCATCCGGGAAAAAGTGCAGCAGTTGCAGAAGATCCAGCAGGAGGGGGCGCAAGAGCGAGAAGTGCAACTCACGCTGGAGCAGGGCTGGCGCGAGCAGAGCCGACAGGTGGAGCTGCTCAAGCAGCAGCACCAGCAGTGGGGACTTTGGCTCGAAGAGCACAAGGAGCTGGCACCGGTTGCCCGCCAGTGGCAGCCCCTGCTCACCGCCATGCAGGATTGGGCCGAGGATGCCGACAAGCTGCAGCAACTGCTCACCCTGCGCGATCACAAGTTGCGCGCCCTGCAACAGTTGCAGCGCCAGCTGGAGCAAGGTCAGCAGGAGCGCGACTACTGGCAACATGAACAAGCCCGGCTGCAACAGCAACAGAACGAGCTGCAGGAGCAACAGTGGGAGAGCCGCCTCGCCAAGGCGCAGGAGCAATGGCAGCAGCAAACCGAACAGCTGGGTCAGCTGCGCCAGTTGCTGGAGCTGGCCGATTACGGCCGCAACCACGGCGAGCAGCATGGCCGCTTGCAGCAGGAGATTGCCCAGCTGGAGCAGGCGCTGGGCAAGCTCGCCACCCTCGGCGAAGAGCTGGCCCCCGCCCGCGAGCGGCTCGCCCTGCAGCGGGATGAGGCGCGCCACGCGCTGGAGCAGTCCCGTGCCATCGCCAGCTTCGAGCAGTATCGCCATATCCTGAGCGATGGCGAACCTTGCCCGCTGTGCGGTTCCGGGGAGCACCCCTACAGCCAGAGCCAACCCCAGGTAGCGGGGATCCTGGGTCAGCTGGCGGAGCGGGCCCGCAGTCTGGAACTGGAGTGGGAGCGGCTCAACCATCAATACATTCAGTGCGAGAGCGAGCGTCAGGAGCTGGCCCGCCAGCTGGCGGTGCGTCAGCAACATCTGCCGGAGCTGGAAACCCGCGCCGAGCAGCTGACCCTGCGCTGGCAACAGCTGGGGGGCGATACCCTGCTCGGCCATCCGCTGCCGCTGCGCCAGAGCCCCATTGAGTGGAACGAGCTGATGAGCACCCTGCTTGGCCGTGGCCAGGCGCTGGAGCAGGGGTTGGCCCAGAGCCAGCAGCTGCTGCGTCAGGCCCAGCTTGGCCAACAACAGCTGCAAGGGGTGCGTCAGCAACTGAGCCAACTGGCTGCCCAGCACCAGCAGTTTGACCTGCAGTGGCAGGAGGCCGACCGCCAGCGCATCGCACTGGAAGGGGAAGCGAAGGGGATGGGCGAACAGGAGGCGACCCTGCGCCAGCGTCTGGAACAAGGCGCCCACCGCCTCGACGAGCAGATGGGCGGCCAACCGTGGCGCCAATGGCTCGGCAGCCAGCAGTGGCACGAGTGGCAGCGGACCTGCGAAGCCTGGCTGCACGGCCAGAGCGAGTGGGAGCGGCTGGCCAGCGAGATCGCAAGCCTCACCCCCGCCCTGAGTGCGCAGGAGGCACGCCTGCAGACCCAGCGCGAGCTGCTGCACAAACTCGAGCGGGACTACAAGGAGCACGAGCAGCAACGGCAGGGGCTGCTCACCAGCCGCAGCGATTGTCTCGGTGGCGAGGAGATCCCGCTGGTCGAGAACCGCTGGCAGCAACGACTGCAACAACTCGCCAGCGAACTGGAGCTGATGCAAAGCGGCGCCCGCGCTCTGCGGGAGCGGCAGACTGAACTCAAGACCCGCCTCACCCATGTGGAGCAGGAAAAGCAGACCAGCAGCCGCCGCAAGCGGGAGGTACTGGCGCGCTGGGCTGCCCACGCCAGCACCCTTGGCATTGCCGAGTACGACCTGCGCCGCCTGCTCGCCATCAGCCCCGATGAACTCAAGGCTCGCCGCTCTGCCCAGCAAGGGTTGGAAGATGCCCTTGGCGAGGCGCGCACCCGCCTTGCCGAGCGGCAACGGGCGCTGGCACTGGAGGAGAGCAAGCGGGATCGCTATCGCGAGCACCACCCCGAGCTGGCTGCCCTGCCGGATGCAGAGCTGAGCGATCAGCTGGCGGCACTCGATGCCCGTTGTCGCGCCCTTGAAGAGCAGCTGTTCGAGTGCAAGAGCAAGCTGGCACAAGCCGAAGCAGCTGCCCTCAAGGCGGGCAGCCTGCAACAGGAGCTGGCCGCCCAGCAGGCAGTGGCCGACCACTGGCAGCAGCTGTGCGATCTGATCGGGCAAGCCAACGGCGCCAAGTTCCGCACCTTCGCCCAGAGCCTTACCCTCGAGCGTCTGCTGCTGGAGGCCAACGCCCAGCTCGCCGAGCTCTCGCCGCGCTACCGGCTGGAGCGAGTACCCGGTACCGATCTGGCGCTGCAAGTGGTGGATCTCGACATGGGGGACGAGGTGCGCTCGGTGGACTCCCTCTCCGGTGGCGAGAGTTTTCTGGTGTCGCTGGCGCTGGCGCTGGCCCTCTCCAGCCTCTCGTCACGGCAGACCCAGGTCGAATCGCTCTTTATCGACGAGGGGTTTGGCACCCTGGATCCGGACAGTCTGGATCTGGCGCTCGCCAGCCTCGACTCCCTGCAGGCCGCCGGCCGCCAGATCGGGGTCATCTCCCACGTCCAGACGCTGGTGGAGCGGATCGGCGTGCAGATCAGGGTCGAAGCCCTCGGCGGCGGCGAGAGCCGAGTGAGCGTCCCGTAAACGAGAGACAAGATCGTGACATGAAAAGGCCCCATCATCAGATGGGGCCTTTTGTTAGACATTGTCCCGTCCTGAATATGGTTTACACCTTTCCCCCCAATAAATGGAGAACCCGATGGGACAAGGTGTGAAACGGACACAGCGCGATTACTCGCTGACTTTTAAACTGGCACTGGTCGAGCAGATTGAAAAAGGCGAGCTCACCTACAAACA
>NZ_JBFOCS010000062.1:0-30668 GCF_040907905.1 Aeromonas sp. s13
CTGCGTCATCCAAGCGGGGATCCCGTCAGATAAATTCGTAGGCGTCACCAAAGATGCGCTCCGGCTCGGCGCCAAGGATCTTGAACTCCTCCCGCGCGGCACCCGCCATCTCGAAACGGCCGGCGACATAGATGTCGTGGTCGTGGAGGCTGACGAAATCATCCATGATCGCCTTGTGCACCAGCCCGCTCTTGCCGGTCCAGTCAGCCTCCGGCTCCTGCACCACCGGAATAAAGGTGAGCGGCGCATAGTCACGCTCCCACTGCTGCATCTGCTCCAGCTCATAGAGCCAGTGAGCCTGACGCACCCCCCAGTAGAAGAACACCGGGCGCTTGCTGCCCGTGTCGATCAGGTACTCCAGAATGGAGCGGGCGTAAGAGAAGCCGGTGCCGCCCGCCATCAGGATCAGTGGACGAGGGGATTCATCGCGCAGGAACGCCTTGCCAGCCGGCAATTCAACCTCGATCTCCCCCTGCTCGCGCATGCGGGCCAGCACCTGACCGGCGTAGGCGTTTTCGGGAGTGGCACCAATTTGCAGCTCCAGCACGCCCGGGCGGGTCGGCGAGTTGGCGATGGAGAAGGGGCGCTTGTCCGAATCGCTCATCACCACCAGCAGATACTGGCCCGGCTTGAAGCTGATCGCTTGCTGCGGCGTCAGGGCCACATGCCAGATGGTGTCGACATATTCGCGCAGTTCCTCTACGCGGCATTTGATACGTTGCATTCTTGTCCTTGTGGCGGGCTCGCTCGGCCCGCTTCGCTCATTGTTTCACTATGGAGTGACGACCAGCAGCCCTGGCCCCGTCAGTCGAGAATACTCAAATCAGTGCGGATCGCATCACTTTTTGCAGCAAAGCTGTCATGTTTACCTCATCCGAGGATATTGAGCTCATCCCAGATGGCATCGACCTTCTGCTTCACCGCCTCATCCTGAACTATGGGCTGACCCCACTCCCGATTGGTCTCGCCCGGCCACTTGTTGGTGGCATCCAGCCCCATTTTGGAGCCGAGGCCGGAGACCGGCGAGGCGAAGTCCAGATAGTCGATCGGGGTGTGCTCGATCAAGGTGGTGTCCCGTGCCGGGTCCATCCGGGTGGTGATGGCCCAGATCACATCCTTCCAGTCGCGGGCGTTGACGTCATCGTCACACACCACCACGAACTTGGTGTACATGAACTGGCGCAGGAAGGACCAGACCCCCAGCATCACCCGCTTGGCGTGGCCCGGGTAACGCTTCTTGATGGTCACCACCGCCATCCGGTAGGAGCACCCCTCCGGCGGAAGATAGAAGTCCACAATCTCGGGGAACTGCTTCTGCAGCAGCGGCACAAACACCTCGTTCAGCGCCAGACCCAGCACCGCCGGTTCATCGGGCGGACGGCCGGTGTAGGTGCTGTGATAGATGGCATCGCGCCGCTTGGTGATGTGGGTGATGGTGAAGACCGGGAACTCGTCCACCTCGTTGTAGTAGCCGGTGTGGTCGCCATAAGGGCCTTCCGGCGCCATCTCACCCGGCTCAAGATAGCCTTCCAGCACGATCTCGGCGCTGGCGGGCACCTCCAAATCGCAGCTGATGGCCTTGATCACTTCGGTACGGCTGCCGCGCAGCAGACCGGCAAAGGCATATTCGGAGAGGGTATCCGGCACCGGCGTCACCGCGCCGAGAATGGTCGCCGGATCGGCGCCGAGCGCCACCACCACCGGGAATCGCTCACCGGGATGGGCCTCCTGCCACTCGCGAAAATCGATGGCACCGCCACGATGATCCAGCCAGCGCATGATCAGCTTGTTTTTGGCGATCTTCTGCTGGCGATAGATGCCGAGGTTCTGGCGCTTCTTGTAGGGGCCGCGGGTGATGGTGAGGCCCCAGGTGACCAGCGGCGCCACATCGCCGGGCCAGCAGTGCTGGATCGGGATCTGGTCGAGATCGACCGCATCGCCCTCCTGTACCACCTGCTGGCAGGGGGCAGAAGAGAGGCGTTTAGTCGGCATGTTGAGCACCTGCTTGAAGATCGGCAGCTTCTCCATCAGCTCCTTGAATCCCTTGGGCGGCTCGGGCTCCTTGAGATAGGAGAGCCAGACCCCGACCTGACGCAAGGCGCCCACATCGGGCTGGCCCATGCCCATGGCAACCCGATCCGGGGTACCGAACAGGTTGGTCAGCACCGGCATGGTGTAGCCTTTGGGATTTTCGAACAGCAGAGCCGGGCCACCCGCACGCAGGGTGCGGTCGCTGATCTCGGTCATCTCCAGATAGGGATCTATCTCGCGGGTAATGCGCTTGAGTTGTCCGTTTTGTTCCAGCTGCGCGATGAAATCACGCAAATCCTTGTATTTCATGCAAGTTCCCAACCGGGTTCAGGAGGTCACGCATTATAACCCTGGCTGCCCATCGGGTGTACCCGAATCGGGCAGCAGACTCGGTGCAATGGGTGGCATGTCACGCTGGCCGAGGCGTCTGGCCAGTGCAGAGAGCAGCTGGGGCTCGTCCACCTCCATCAACAGACCGGCCACCAGCGCCCCGTATTGACGGTTGGAGAGTTCCGCCAGCAGGTATTTCTGGGCTTGCGGCGGCAAGGGCGAGAGTGCGCTCAGCTGCCGCAGGGCGGCTCCCTTCAATCCCTCATTGCCACTGGCGGCAATCAGCAGATCGCTGGCAGCACTGCCGTGATGAAAGCGGCTGATGGTGGAGAGTGCGCGCAGCGCATCCTGATCTGCCGGCCGCCGCCACAGCATGCTATAGAGCGCCGGTTCGCCAGTGCGCTGCAACAGATGGAACAACAGATGATTGTCGGGCAGATAGATATTCTGGCTGGCCAGCACTTGCGCCTCCCGCATCCAGATCGGTTGCGGCAAGGTGTCGAGGGCCAGCAACAGGGCTTGCTGCTGCGTGGCTAGATCGGGGTTACTGCTGTAGTAGATGGACTTTAGCTGGAAGCTGCCCTGGGCAAGCTGCTGCCGATAGCGCTGCATCAGTGATTGCAGCTGCCACTCCCCCAGCAGCTGACGGGCCTGCGCGGCAAAATCATAGACAGGTTGCTGCACCAGAAAACCGTCGACCTGCTGCTCCATGAGCCACTCGGGTGCCTTGTCGGCCTGAGCCTCGACCCACTGTTGCAACGCAGGAGATGCAGGGGTGGTAGCGGGAATATCCCGCAGCAGCTGCAACAGCAGGAACTCCCGCCGCTCGCGACTCAGGGTCGCCAGCAGAGAGTCGATGGCTGCAAATTGCCCCTCCTGCAGACGGCCCGCCAGATAGCGCTGGTGAGTCTGCAACGTCTCGGCTGTCACCGCGATCGGTGCACTTTGCGCGCAGGCTGGCATTGCACTCAGCAACCCCAGCAATAACCAGAAAACAGGCTTCATGACGTCTCCATCCATGTGACATCGGGATCTCATACTACTAGGGCGACCGGAAAACAGATAAACAAAAACCGCGACCATGGCCGCGGTTTCGTCATTTTCTGACCGGACTTACTTCTGCTGGCGCCGCATGGCGTCGAAGAACTCGTCGTTGGTCTTGGTCATCGCCAGCTTGTCGATGAGGAATTCGATACCGTCGATCTCGCCCATCGGGTGGACAATCTTGCGCAGGATCCACATCTTCTGCAGCTCGTCACCTGAGGTGAGCAGCTCTTCTTTACGGGTGCCTGAGCGGGTGATGTCGATGGCCGGGTAGACGCGCTTCTCGGCAATCTTGCGCGAGAGGTGCAGTTCCATGTTGCCGGTACCCTTGAACTCTTCGTAGATAACCTCGTCCATTTTGGAACCGGTATCGATCAGCGCGGTAGCGATGATGGTCAGGCTGCCGCCCTCTTCAACATTACGCGCGGCGCCGAAGAAGCGCTTGGGACGGTGCAGGGCGTTGGCATCCACACCACCGGTCAGTACCTTGCCGGATGACGGGATGACGGTGTTGTAGGCGCGAGCCAGACGGGTGATGGAGTCCAGCAGGATCACCACATCTTTCTTGTGCTCGACCAGACGCTTGGCCTTCTCGATCACCATTTCGGCAACCTGAACGTGACGGGAAGCAGGTTCGTCAAAGGTGGAAGCGATCACTTCACCTTTCACCATGCGCTGCATCTCGGTCACCTCTTCCGGACGCTCGTCGATCAGCAGAACGATCAGTTCACAATCCGGGTGGTTGTAGGCGATGCTCTGGGCGATGTTCTGCAGCAGCATCGTCTTACCGGCCTTGGGCGGCGCCACGATCAGGCCACGCTGGCCTTTACCGATGGGGGAAGCCAGGTCCAGTACACGGGCGGTGATATCCTCGGTAGAGCCGTTACCCCGTTCCATACGCAGACGTTCGTTGGCATGCAGGGGGGTAAGGTTTTCAAACAGGATCTTGTTGCGGGAGTTTTCCGGACGGTCGTAGTTGACCTCATTGACCTTGAGCAGTGCGAAGTAGCGTTCGCCCTCTTTCGGTGGCCGGATCTTGCCGGAAATGGTATCGCCGGTACGCAGGTTGAAACGGCGGATCTGGCTCGGGGAGACGTAGATATCGTCAGGGCCTGCCAGATAGGAGCCGTCTGCACTGCGCAGAAAGCCGAAACCATCGGTCAGGATTTCCAGCACACCGTCGCCAAAGATATCTTCACCACCCTTGGCGTGCGCCTTGAGGATTGCAAAAATAATATCTTTCTTGTGCGCCCGAGCCAGATTTTCCAACCCCATGGATTCGCCAAGCTTGACCAGCTCGGACACAGGAGTGTTCTTTAATTCAGTCAGATTCATAGTGGTGAAAGTCTGTAAGCAAGGATTGAAATGAGGAGACAGTCTGCTGGATTGATGCTGATCGGATTTGATTGCCAGGCTGTGGTTAGCAAAGAGTCAGGCAAAAAGGTTAGCAAACGAGCGATAAACTAGCACCAATCGGGATGAGCGTCTAGGTGATAAAACACAAGGAGCGCATTATTGCAATGCGCTCCTCTTTAATTATTACAGGTTGCCGTCCAGGAACTCTTTCAGCTGAGTCTTGGACAGTGCACCGACCTTGGTCGCTGCCACTTCGCCATTCTTGAACAGCAAGAGGGTCGGGATACCACGAATGCCGTACTTGGGCGGAGTATCAGAGTTATGGTCGATGTTCAGTTTGGCTACGGTCACGCGACCTTCGTACTCTTGGGCAACTTCTTCCAGGATCGGGGCAATCATCTTGCACGGACCACACCACTCGGCCCAGAAGTCGACCAGAACGGCGCCATCGGCTTTGATTACATCTGCCTCGAAGCTGGCATCGCTCAGCTGAACAATCTTGTCACTCATCTCCAACTCCAGTCAGTAATTAAGGCTTTATTGACATATCAACAAAGGCAATAGTTGCCCTATTTGAAATGATCCTGTTTATTATTGCAAGCCTAACCTGATAACCTACCGCCATGAGCAAAACACACTTAACGACCGACAAATTCGCCCAAATGGGCCTCGAACCCGAAGTTCTGGCTGGCCTGGAATCAAAGGGATTTCACTATTGCACGCCCATCCAGGCACTGTCTCTGCCACTGCTGGTAGAAGGTCATGACCTCGCCGGTCAGGCCCAGACAGGAACCGGCAAGACCATTGCCTTCCTGGCCGCGACATTCAACTATTTGCTGACTCACCCGCTGACCAAGCCCCGTCTGGTTAATCAACCCAGAGCCATCATCATGGCACCCACCCGGGAACTGGCAGTACAGATCTATAACGATGCCGACAGCATCGCCGCCTCTACCGGCCTGAAACTCGGCCTCGCCTACGGTGGCGAAGGTTACGACAAGCAGCTGGCCGTGCTGGAGCAGGGCGTCGACATCCTGATCGGCACCACCGGCCGCATCATCGACTACTTCAAGTCCAAGGTGATCGATCTGAGCAACATTCAGGTCGTGGTTCTGGACGAAGCGGATCGCATGTTCGATCTGGGCTTCATCAAGGACATCCGCTTCCTGTTCCGCCGCATGCCGCCCGCGACCGAGCGTCTGAGCATGCTTTTCTCCGCCACCCTCTCCCTGCGTGTGCAGGAGCTGGCCTACGAACACATGAACCACCCGGAACATGTGCAGGTAGAGCCGGAGCAGATGACCGGCGTGCGGATCAAGGAGGAGCTGTTCTACCCCTCCAATGAAGACAAGATGTTGCTGCTGCTCTCCCTGATGGAAGAGGAGTGGCCGGAAAAAGCGATCGTCTTCGCCAACACCAAGCACGTCTGTGAAGACGTCCATGCCTGGCTGGAAAACGACGGCCATCGCGTCGGTCTGCTGACCGGTGATGTGCCACAGAAGAAGCGGATGAAGATCCTCGAGGATTTCACCAAGGGTGCGCTCGATATTCTGGTCGCCACCGACGTGGCCGCCCGTGGTCTGCACATCCCTGACGTGACCCACGTCTTCAACTATGACCTGCCCGACGACGCCGAAGACTATGTACACCGTATCGGTCGTACCGGTCGTGCCGGCAAGAGCGGTCACTCCATCAGCCTGGCCTGTGAAGACTATGCCTTCAACCTGCCGGCCATCGAGGAGTACATCCACCACGCCATTCCGGTCAGCAAATATGATCGCGAAGCGCTGCTGGATGACGTGACCCCGCCGAAACGGGTGTTCCGCAACCGTCAGCCGGTGAACCGCAACATGCGGGATCGTCAGGGCGGTGGCAACAGCAACAACCGTCGTCGTCCGCCGCGCAAGAGCTAAGGACAGGCCCGTTGCACAACTCGCCTCTCTATGCCGCCATCGACCTCGGCTCCAACAGCTTTCATATGCTGGTGGTGCGCGAGGTCGCCGGTGCCCTGCGCACCGTCGCCAAGGTAAAGCGCAAGGTTCGCCTTGCCGCCGGGCTCGATCCGGAATTTCGTCTCAGCCGTGCCGCCATGGAGCGGGGCTGGGACTGTTTGCGTCTCTTCTCCGAACAGTTGCAGGACATCCCGGCCGACAATATACGAGTGGTGGGCACGGCCACACTGCGCCTTGCCACCAACGTCGACGAGTTCCTCAGCGAAGCGGAACGGGTACTCAACCACAGCATCGAGATCATCTCGGGCGAGGAAGAGGCCAAGACCATCTATGAAGGGGTCTCCTGGACCTCTGCCGGGGAAGGCAACCGGCTGGTGATCGACATCGGCGGTGCCAGTACCGAACTGGTGATTGGCGAACATAGCGAAGCAAAACTGCTCAACAGCCTGCACATGGGCTGCGTCACTTGGCTCAACAATCACTTTGGTGATGGCGAGCTCTCCGAAGCCCGTTTCGAGCAGGCGATTGCCGCCGCCAAGGCGGTGCTGGAGAAGGTGGCGGAAGATTACCGCGCCCTCGGCTGGCGTACCTGTGTCGGCGCCTCCGGCACGGTACAGGCGCTGCAAGAGATCATGCTGGCGCAAGGGAAGAGCGAACGGGTCACCCTGCCGAAACTGCAGGAGCTGATGGGTCAGGCCATCGCCTGCGGCAAGCTCGACCGGCTGCAACTGGAAGGGCTGGCGGCCGAGCGGCTGACCGTGTTCCCCTCCGGTCTCGCCATCCTGATCGCCATCTTCGAAACCCTCGATATCGAGAGCATGACCCTCGCGGGTGGCGCCCTGCGTGAAGGACTGATCTACGGTCTGCTGGGTAACAATCACGACTGTGATGCCCGGGATCGCACCGCCGACAGCCTGATCAGCCGCTATCAGCTGGATAAAGAGCACGCCGAACGGGTGCGCGATACCGCCGTCGAGGCGTTCAACCAGCTGCAACCGGCCTGGCGACTCTCCAAACGCTACGGTCGCCCGATCTTGCGTTATGCCGCCCTGCTGCACGAGATCGGCCTCTGTATCGAGTACAAGAAGGCGCCGCAACACGCCGCCTACATCATCGACAACATCGATATGCCGGGCTTTACTCCTGCGCAAAAGAAGCTGTTGTCGGCCCTGCTGTTCAACCAGCGGGACGAATTCAAGCTGGAACCACTGGAGAAACAGGGTGCCGTCACCGGTCGTCAGGCGATCCGGCTGGCCCGTATCCTGCGCATCGCGCTGATCCTCTGCATGCGCCGCACCCAGGGCACAGTGCCCAGCTTCACCCTGCAGGCAGAAGAGGAGTCACTGACCCTGACCCTGCCCAAGGGCTGGATGGATGAACACTACCTGCGCGCCAGCGAGCTGCGCTTTGAAGTGGAACGCCAGCAGAAGATGGGCTGGCCGACCCGCGTACAGGAAGCCTGACTCAGCAACCTGCCTGTTTTGGAGCCGAACATGCCGGATTATCAACCCATCAGCTGCGATCTCTACGACTGGCTCGAAATTGCTGCCAGCTGGCAACTGCCGGTAACCCTCACCAGCCGCGATGATCGCCAATGGGATGACAAGATCCGCACTATCGAAGCCAGCGAAGGGGTCGAGTATCTGCTGCTGCACAGTGGCGAGCGGCTCAGTCTGGCAGAACTGGCGACCCTGCGCCTGAACTGGCAAGGGGAAGAAAAGCTGATCCGCTTCGCGCCAACCAACTGAATCCAATACGAAAAAGGAGGGCCAACATGACGCTGGCCCTCCTTTTTGCATCTGCGGCTCACACCGGCTGTTAACCCGCTGCCAGCGCCGCCATCACATAGACATCAAAGCGGTTGCTCTTGGTTTCGATGGCCATGCTGGGTTTATGCTCGTTGAGCCAGCCGGCGTAGTCCGGCCGCTTCACCACCACCCGCTTATCAGCCATCTTGAGCGCAGCAGGCAACAAGGCATCCGCATCGAGATCCGGCCCCACCAGCGACTGGAACACCCGCATCTCTTTTTTCACCAGCGCCGACTTCTGCTTGTGGGGGAACATGGGGTCGAGGTAGATCACCTCGGGCCGCTCCGGCAGCGCCAGCAGATTGTCCACCGCCGGGCCTTGCAGCAGGTGCATCCGCTCACTGACCCAGGGGCCAATCTCGGGATCCTGTGCCGCCCGCGCCAGCCCATCCTGCAACAGAGCGGCCACCACAGGGCTGCGTTCGATCAGGGTCACCTTGCAACCGAGGGAAGCGAGCACGAAGGCATCGCGCCCCAGACCGGCAGTGGCATCCACCACGGTGGGTGTGGCGCCGGCCTTGAGCCCCACTGCCTTGGCGATGGACTGGCCGCGACCACCACCAAACTTGCGACGATGTGCCACCGCCCCTTCCACGAAGTCCACATAGACGGCACCCAGCTTGGGCTCATCCAGCTTGCGCAGTTCCAGTCTCTCTTCAGTCAGTACCAGCGCAAACGGAGCCGGAAACTCCACGTCGGCAAGGCGTAAACGCAGGGCGTCGAGCTCGCCATCACGGGCGGGGGCTTCACTGAAAACCTGAATATGGGGCATAGGAGACAGACTCATGGCACGTACAGAAGCGGCCATGATAACAGAAGCGGTGGATCAGCTCACGACAGTGAGGTTCATCCCCTGACGGTTGAGAGCGAGGTAATCAATGAGATCGTCATAGGCCAGCGGGCGGCTGAGCAGATAACCCTGGGTGAAGGCACACCCCTTCTGGCAGAGGAAGTTGAGCTGCTCGCGGGTCTCAACCCCCTCGATCACCACCTGCATGCCGAGGTTGTGCACTATGTTGATGATGCCGTCGAGCAGCATCCGATCCTGCTCGTTGAAGGGGATATGGCGCACGAAGGAGCGGTCGATCTTGACCAGATCGACCGGGAAGGTGCGCAGATAGTTGAGGGCCGAGTAGCCGGTACCGAAATCGTCGATGGCCAGCTTGCAGCCCGCCTCGCGCAGGGCATCGATCCGCACCCTGTGCTGATCACTGCTCTCCATCAGCAAAGATTCGGTGATTTCGATGACGATGTCGGCAGGATCGAGCCCGAAGTGCTGGATCACCTTGAGCCACTCGCTCGCCTCTGGGTCGATGGTCTGGAACTCCATGGTGGAGCGGTTGATCGACATCTGCAGATCCGGGAAGCCGGATTGCTGCAACCGCGCCAGATCCCGGCACGACTGCCACAATACCAGCGCACCCAGCCCCTGAATCAGACCTGCCTCTTCCGCCAGCGGAATAAACTCGGCAGGGGATACCTGCCCCCAGTGGGGGTGATACCAGCGCACCAGCGCCTCCAGCTTGGCGACCCGTCCGCTGCGGTTGTCCCAGATCGGCTGGTAGGCCATGGTCAGCTGCTCCAGCTTGATCGCTTCGGCCAAATCCTGCTGCATCTGGTGGCGCTGGCGCACCTCTTCCCGCATGGATGAGCAGTAGGCACCGAGCAACCTTCCCTGCCGCTTGGCCGCAAACAGCGCCTGTTCGGCATTGCGCAGCAGCTCATCGCTCTCGCTGCCATCGACCGGGCAGAGGGTCATGCCGATGGTCGCGGTCACATAGAGGTGCTGGTTGGCCAGCATAAAGGGGCGGGCGAAGCTGCCGATCACCTGCTTGGCAAACACCTCGGCCTGACGGCGGGTGACGATGCCGGGCACCAGGAACGCGAACTCGTCGCCACCGATGCGGGCCACCAAATCTTCGGTGCGCACCCGGCTAACCAGTCGATCCGACACCTCCCGCAGCAGGGCATCGCCAGCATGGTGATCCATGCTGTTATTGACCGCCTTGAAGTTGTTGAGGTCGAGCACCATGAGCGCGAAGCGCTCGCCCCGCTCGCAGAAGCGGGTGAGGCAGCGGCCAAACAGCCAGCGGTTGGGCAGGCTGGTAAGGTTGTCGTAGTTGGCCTGGGTCGCGATCTTCTGCTCGGCCACTTTGGTCTGGGAAAGATCGCTGAAAATGGCGATATATTGCTGGATTTTGCCGGCTTCGCGCAGGGTACTTATCATCAGCTGCTGCGGATAGAGCTTGCCGTTCTTGCGCTTGTTCCACACCTCGCCACGCCACACCCCCACCCGCTCCAGCGCATGGTACATATCGGCATAGAAGGTCTGATCGTGCAGCCCGGACTTGAGCATGCTGGGACGCTGGCCCCGCACCTCGTCGCTGCTGTAGCCGGTGATCTGCTCGAAGGCCGGGTTAACCGAGATGATGCGGCTGTCGGCATCGCACACCAGAATGGCCTCGGAGAGGTTGTCGTAGACCCGGTGAGAAAGCTTGAGCTGCTCCGCATGGCGCTTGAGGGGATCGATATTCTCCAGCAGCACCATCAGGTAGTCCGGCTGCTGCTGCTCGTCGCGGATCAGGGTGACCGTTACCCGCCCCCACAGGATCTCGCCCCCCTTGCAGAAGTAGCGCTTCTCCTGGGTGAAACTGCTGCGCTCGCCGCGCCGGATCTCTTCGTAGCACTCAAGGCTGCGCTGCCAATCCTCCGGGTGATTGATGTCGGAGATGGAGCGATGAAGCAGCTCGTCGAGGGGATAGCCCAACATCTTCTCGATAGCCGGATTGGCCCAGAGAATGCGGCCGGTGAGATCGAGCTTGCCGATCCCCACCGGGGCCTGAAACAGCATGCTCTGCAGCACATGGGGGGTATCAGGCAAGAGTTGCGGCTGCTGGCGTTGCAGCATCAGCGCCAGTTCGCGACCGGCCAGCGGCCCCAGCAACCGGAGCAGCCCCATCACCTTGGTCATATTGGCCTGCGGCTGACGATAGAGCAGGCAGCAGATACCGATGGTCTCGCCATCCGCATCCTTGAGGGCGATCCCGGCGTAGGCCTGGGCCTGCCACGCATCGGCAAGTGGCATCGCGGGGAACAGCTGCAACAGACGATCGCTGAACCAGGCTTCCCCCTCCTGCCAGGTAATGGCATCGGGAGAGTCAGTGATTGGCAGCATCAGGGTATCGGGGTCAAGAGAGGAGGGATGGGCAGCCTGAACCGTAAGATGGGAAGCATTTGATTCCCTGCTGGCGATCAGGACGACATCAGCCATCACAGCAGCGGCGATTTCACTCACAAAGGTATCGAAATATCCCTGGCCGCTCGAATGAGCCAGACTTGAGATGATTTGATAGACGGAATCGAGTGCTCGCCTCATGGCAAGTGGCTTTCTCTCCTTGAAGGTTAGAACACGACTCTACTGAAGAGCCGTGGGCAGTGCAAATATGCAATCAGCAAGATATTAAAAAGCCTTGAAAAAAGGGACCAAAAGGTCCCTTTTTGTCGCAGAAATCACGACTCGATCCCACTATGCCGCAAAACAGTGTACCTGCTTGAAGCTCACACAGGCGGCGGGTCAGAAATCTCAGGCAGCGATCCCGCTATGTCGCAACAGCGCATCCACCTTGGGCTCACGGCCGCGGAAGGCTCGGAACAGCTCCATCGGCTCCTTCGAGCCCCCCTTCTCCAGAATATTCTTCAGGAAGGATTGGCCGGTCGCCGGGTTGAAGATCCCCTCCTCCTCGAAGCGGGAGAAGGCATCGGCAGAGAGCACTTCGGCCCACTTGTAGCTGTAGTAGCCCGCCGCATAGCCGCCCGCGAAGATGTGGGAGAAGCTGTGCTGGAAGCGGTTGAACACCGGTGGCGTCATCACTGCTACCTGACTGCGCACCTCGTCCAGCAGCGCCGGAAGCTGCGCCGGATTGGTCGGGTCAAACTCCTGATGGAGACGGAAGTCGAACAGGGCGAACTCCAGCTGACGCAGCATCTGCATCGCAGCCTGGAAGTTGCGGGCGGTCAGCATCTTCTCCAGCAGATCGGCAGGCAGCGGCTCGCCGGTCTCGTAGTGGCCGGAGATAAAGGCCAGCGCCTCGGACTCCCAGCACCAGTTCTCGAGGAACTGGCTCGGCAGCTCCACCGCATCCCAGGCCACGCCGTTGATACCGGCGACACCGGCAACGTCGATACGGGTCAGCATGTGGTGGATGCCGTGGCCAAACTCATGGAACAGGGTGACCACTTCGTTGTGGGTAAACAGCGCAGGCTTGCCATCCACCGGGCCGTTGAAGTTGCAGGTCAGGTAGGCCACCGGTTTTTGCAGCGAGCCATCCTGACGGTAGCGACGACCCAGACAGACATCCATCCAGGCCCCGCCCTGCTTGTGCTCGCGGGCGTAGAGGTCGAGATAGAAGCTGCCGCGCAGCTCGTCGTCGGCATCGAAGATGTCGTAGAAGCGCACGTCAGGGTGCCAGGTGTCGATGCCGAGACGCTCGCGCACCTTCATGCCGAACACCCGCTTCACCACTTCGAACAACCCCTTCACCACCTTGCTGGCGGGGAAGTAGGGGCGCAGCTGCTCATCGGAGATGGAGAACTTGTGCTGCTTGAGCTTCTCGGCGTAGTAGGCGAGATCCCAAGCTGCCAACTCGCTCTGACCATGCTGCTCGGCGGCGAAGGCGCGGATCTCCTCCAGTTCGGCCTTGCCTTGCGGCAGGGATTTAGCCGCCAGATCGGTGAGGAAGCTCACCACCTGTTCGGTCTTGTCCGCCATCTTGGTGGCCAGGGAGAGCTCGGCATAGTTGGCGAACCCCAGCAGCTGAGCCAGTTCGCGGCGCAGGGTGAGCAGCTCGCTCATGATGGCGGAGTTGTCCCACTTGCCCGCATTGGGGCCCTGATCGGAGGCGCGGGTGGTGAAGGCTTCGTACATCTCGGCGCGCAGCTCGCGGTTGTCGGCATACATCATCACCGGCAGATAAGAGGGGATATCCAACGTGAACAGCCACCCCTCTTTGCCTTTAAGTTCAGCCATCTGACGGGCAGCGGCACGCACGCTCTCGGGCAGACCGGCCAATTCGGCTTCATCGGCCACCAGCTTGTGCCAGCCCTGGGTTGCGTCCAGCACGTTGTTGCTGAAACGGGAGGCCAGCTCGGAGAGGCGGGCCTGAATTTCGCCGTAACGCTGCTGCGCCTCGGCAGGCAGACCGATGCCAGAGAGGCGGAAGTCACGCAGGGTATTCTGGATCTCCTTGCGCTGGGCGCCGCTGAGCAGCGGGAAATCATCGCTCTGGGAGAGGGCCAGATAGGCCTGATAGAGCCCTTCATGCTGACCAACATAGGTCTGGAATTCGGAGAGCAGCGGCAGGCAGGCATCATGGGCCTCGCGCAGCGCTTCGCTGTTGAGTACGGAGTTGAGGTGGCTGACCGGTGACCAGATCCGTGACAGGCGGTCATTTACCTCTTCCAGCGGGGCAATCAGGCTATCCCAGGTATGGGGATCACGCTGGGCCAGCACATCGCTGATCTTCTGCTTGCAGTCAGCAATAGCCTGAATCACGGCAGGCTGAACCTGCTCCGGCTTGATCTGGCTGAAAGGGGGCAGCGAATCCATTGTCAGCAAAGGGTTATTCATCCCGGTTACCTCTTGTTTGGTCTTGAACAGACCGCTTTAGCAGCTCTGTATGGCTTTCTAACATGTGGCCAAGCCACGCAATAATCAAGCGGGAATCCACCTCTCGGCACTGTTTTCCCCTCTTTGTGAGCTCAAACACCTCTCTGCCAGATACTGGACGGCAACAACATGAATAATCGGTACTTTTTTGCTCTTTTTGCGGCTTTTTCAACTCTCGAACCACAAGGGTGCAGACCAAATCCAATCGACAAAAGAGTAGGTTACAGCGGCCTATCTCCGGCCTTTTCCATGCTTGGAAAATAACCAATCAACAAGTTAATAACCAAAACAAATCATGCACATACGTTGATTAATTTATTTTTAAGTGCATATCATAAGCAGCCTGTTACTCAGGTCACTTGATTCTCTGTGCTGCACAGAAATCGGGTGAAAAAGGCAAAGTGACCCGAAAGGGCGCGACGCAAAGCCACCGGTCTAAGGGAAAACACCTATGACAGCGGGGCTGCCCCCGGGGACGTCCGGTCACAACCGACGCCCCATCTGCACCGTACGGAGAGACGATGAACAAACTCAAATTATCCCTGCTTGGCTGCCTGCTCGGCATGGGCGCCCCCATGGCATATGCCGCCAGTGCCGGTCAGGCGATGGTCAACCCCCAGTCCGGCGTAGTGGTCGGCTATTGGCACAACTGGTGTGACGGCTCGGGCTACAAGGGCGGTATCGCCCCCTGCGTCAAGCTCGATCAGGTCAACCCGCAATACAACGTGGTCGATGTCTCCTTCATGAAGGTGTATGGCAGCGATCCCATCCCCACCTTCAAACTCGACCCGGCCATCGGCATGAGCGAAAGGCAGTTTATCGAGCAGATTGCCGAGCTGAACCGTCAGGGCCGTGCCGTGCTGCTGGCGCTGGGCGGTGCCGATGCGCACATCGAGCTGCGCAAGGGTCAGGAGCAGGCCTTTGCCGACGAGATCATCCATCTGGTGGAGACCTATGGCTTCGACGGGCTGGATATCGATCTGGAACAGGCCGCCATCACCGCCGCCGACAACCAGACCGTGATCCCGGCGGCCCTGCGTCTGGTCAAGGATCACTACCGCACCCAGGGGAAAAACTTCCTCATCACCATGGCGCCGGAGTTCCCCTATCTGACCCAGACTGGCGCCTACATCCCCTATATCCGCAATCTGGAAGGGTACTACGACTGGATCAACCCTCAGTTCTACAACCAAGGTGGCGACGGTATCTACATCTATGGCATCGGCTGGATTGCCCAGAACAACGATGCCCTGAAAGAAGAGTTCATCTACTACATGGCGGATTCGCTGAGCAACGGAACCCGCGGCTTCTACAAGATCCCCCATGACAAGCTGGTGTTCGGCATTCCGACCAACATCGACGCCGCCGCCACCGGCTATGTGCAGGATCCGCAGAAGCTCTACAACGCCTTCAACCGCCTGAAGAGCGAGGGGCAACCGCTGCGTGGCGTGATGACCTGGTCCATCAACTGGGACATGGGCCGCAACGCCGCCGGTCAGTCCTACAACGAATCCTTCATCAAGAGCTACGGCCCCTTCATCCACGATCAGGAGATCACGCCCCCGGTCGACAACGGCAAGCCGGTGTTCAGCGGCCTGAGCGATACCCGCATCAAGCAGGGCACCACCTTTGATCCGCTGGCCGGTGTCAGCGCCAACGACAAGGAAGATGGCGACCTGACTGGCCAGATCCAGGTAGAAGGCTCGGTAGACAGCCAGCGCATCGGCCTCTACCCCCTCACCTACAAGGTGAGCGATCGCGACAACAACGTCACCGAGCAGGTACGCACCATCGAGGTCTACAGCATGAAGCCGGTATTCAGTGGGGTCACCGACACCACGCTGGAACTGGGTACCGCTTTCGATCCGATGACCGGCGTCAGCGCCCATGATGAAGAAGATGGCGACCTGACCACCCAAATCAAGGTCAGCGGCAACGTCGACAGCAGCAAGGTCGGCCGCTACACCCTCACCTATCAGGTGAGCGACAGCGCCGGTCAGCAGGTAACCCAGCAGCGCAACGTGACCGTCAGGGAGCAGGGCGCCGTCTGTGAAAACAGCTGGGATGCCAAGAAGGTCTACGTGGGCGGCGACATCGTCAGCCACAACGGCAAGAACTGGCTGGCAGGCTGGTGGACCCAGAACGAAGAGCCGGGCACCACGGGTGACTGGGGCGTCTGGCGCGTACAGGGCGACAGCGACTGCGGCGGCACAACGCCACCCGCCGAAGGCAGCAGCGACTTCACCGTCAGCGCCATGGCGAGCGAGTACACCATAGTCAACGGTCAGGTCAGCATCCGCTTCAACCTGACCACCGCCAACCCGGTACAGATCACCGCGACTCTGGAGCAGAGCGGCCACAGCCACGGTACCACCAGCAGCCAGGTGAACGGCACCAGCACCCTGGTACTGCAGGGCAGCAACGTCACCGATGGCAGCTACGAAGTGGTCATCACCGGTCTGGCTGACGGCCAGCAGCCGGTGGTACAGCGCTTCCCGGTTGCGCTGACCGAAGAGAACAGCGGGGGTGGCGAAGGTGACTACCCGGCCTACGCCCCCAACACCGGCTATCAGTCCGGTGATCGGGTCAGCAATGCCGGTGGCAACTACGAGTGCAAACCCTGGCCATACAGCGGCTGGTGTGGAGGCTCGACCAGCCACTATGCGCCGGGTACCGGCTCTGCCTGGAGCGATGCCTGGATCAAGCTCTGACCTTGTCCCAACCACTAACGGGGGCCGACAGGCCCCCGCCCATATCCTGCCCGTTGGCCACGCTGCCGATGGGCAGGATGCGCTGACCCGGACGGGTTAGCCCCTCTCTTTTACATGCTTGCCAACCACCAAAAAAACGTCCAACAACCACCAAGATAAGGAAATCACCATGCCAAGAACCACCAAGCTTGCCACCCTGCTCGGTCTGCTGCTGTCGGCCCATGTCGTGGCCGATGAGCGCGAACAAGCCTATTTCAAACAAACCTATCAGGAGCACTACGAGCAGATGACGGCGCGCCTCGCCGCGCTGCACCAGAGTGCGGCTGACGAGCAGAACGTGATCATCAAGGATGGCAAGCGACACCTTGCCATCAACGGCCTGCTCTACCCGCTGACAGCGGATAACCACATCCTGTTCGATCTGCCCAAACCCCACTTTTTCGACGAAACAGCCATTCGTAACGTCTTTGATTTCTTCGATGAGGAGTGGGAGCTGACCTGGTACGACGGTGGGGTCGTTGCGGTCAGCAAACGCTTTGGCAACTATGACTACGGCAACGGCTGTCTGCTGGAGTACTTCCCCCACGGCCAGATCCAGAATGGCGAACGCTCCCGGGTGGTGATGGAGACCAGCTCCTGCAGCGTCAACTCGTTTGCCACCTCGCTGCAATATCTGGACAAAGGCGAGGAGCTGACGGCCGACCAGCTGGGGCTGGACGCCAGCCTGATCACGGCGGTCGAGCGCTATCAGGATCGGCTCTATGTCAGCCAGAACGGCAATCCGGGCCATGTGGCCATTATCGATATCCCGAGCCGCCAGCAGATTGGCGAGATCCGCGGCACCGAAACCGGCAGTGCCACGGCCTACAACCAGGTCAGCGAACTGTTTGTCCGCAACAACCTGCTCTACGTGGTCTCGCGCTACTCGCACCGGGTCGATATCTTCGATCTGGCCGATGAACATCGCCATGTCACCACCCTGGGAACCGGTCGGGATTCCGGCAGCAACAGCCTGCACCGCGCCCAGGCCGTCTTTGCCAATCAGGATTACGTGCTGGTGGCCGATGCGCTGAGTGAGATCAAAGTCTACCGCCAGCAGGATGTGACGCCGGAGAACAGCCTCAAGACCCCCATCGCCGGTCGGCTCGCCTTTGAAGGAAAATACAGCCACCGTCTGGTGCAACTCCATCAGGTGGGTGACTATCTCCTGGCCCACACCGCCGGCAAAAACTACTACATCTATGACTTGCGCAAACTGGCTGATGCCATCGCCAGCAACACCCCGCTGGCGCCTGAGCAGGTGATCGCCGACAGCAATCTGCAAAAAATCGACATGGATAGCGATCGGCTGGTGGTGAACTTCAAGGACCGCATCGAGTGGCATGATGCCGATACCCTGATCGCCAACGACTTTCAGTTCAAGAACCCGACTTTTACTGTCCGGGAGATCAACCAGCAGCCCGTGGCGGCGCTGAAAGATCTCCAGCTGGCGGGCTCGGCGCTTGTCACCGCCAACGAGCGCGGCCTGGGTTTCAACCAGCTGCTGAGCAAGGAGATCAGCTTCACGGCCGACGAGCAGTTGCCGGCTCGCCCGCTGATCTTCGATCAGCTGATGCCGGCCACAGTCAGCTACATACTGCGCAATGACGAACCCTACGAGGTGCTGATCGATCGCGCCCAGCGTTCGGTCAACATCAATTCGCTGGTCAAGACCGAGCTGCTTGATAACGACACGGTGCGCATCACCAACTATGCCGCCAGAGAGCTGCATGACATCAATATCGAGTCACGCCTGAACGGTATCAACAAGTGGCTGATCCTGGGCCAGCTCGATCGCCTGCCCGCCTATGCCCAAATCACCCTGCCACTGAGCGCCTTTGGCGAGCAGGGACGCTTCAACAGCGCCAGCCGCGACGGAGTGTTTGATCTCAACAACCTGCTCGACAACAGCATCAATCTGCCCGCCCAGTTCGAGCACAGGTTCAGCTCCAACTCGGATCCGTTTGCCCAGAAGCTGGCACGCCTCAAGCCAAGCTGGAACGTGCGTTTCGCCACCAATACCAGCGGTTCCTGGCGCCCCATCAATGCCCTCTACGCCCGCGAGTGGCTGATCATCGCCACCAACCTGGCCTACATGGTCTCGACCGAGGAGTTCAAACACGTCTGGTACAACTTCAAGGCGGTGAACGGCTACGAGATGTTCGGCAATGGCGGCAACAGCTATGTGCCGAACGGGATCTTTACGGCCGCCGATTATGACTACTACTACCACAGCCTGATGAAGCGCCCCTACCTCAACCTGGGGATCACCGCCATGGGGGGCGGGCTCGGGAGTGGTGGCATCACCGGGGTCGATACCTTTAACTTTGTCAGTCACTACTACGGCAGCTGGGGCATCATTGCCCACGAATTTGGCCACGGCTTCGATGGGAAGTCCTACAGCCATGAGAGCGCGTTTGCCCGTGGCAGCCACGGCTGGCATCCCCTGATGACGGGCATGGCCAACTACCATATCCGCAAGGGCGACCTGCCCTATCTGGACGATGATCTCAACGGCTTCCACAAGCCGGAAAACGACATCTATCGCTACAACTCGGTCAGCCAGGGGGCTCGCAAGCACCGCGCTGACAGCCACATGTACTATACCGACCACTACTTCATGCAATTCTCCACCATGCCGCAAGGCTGGGTAGCCAACGGCAGCGACTTCAGTGCCGGGCAGCTGGCGGCCCTGACCAATCAGGAGCGACTGCTGATGGGCTGGATCCCCAAGGAGTCGGAGAAAGGCAATCTCTGCCGGTTCACCTTCCAGGATGGCGAGCAGTACTACGGCTACGTCGAACAACAGGCTGAGGGTCTGCTCTGTGATGCCGGCTCCCTGATCCGTTATCGTCAGCCTGATGGCCAGTTTGTGCCGCTGGTCTCGGCCATCAACCAGTTTGACTGGCTGTCACTCCACCACAAGGGCAAGCTGGCTCAGCCGGTGCTGCACCAGAATGGTCGCCAGCTCTGCTACAAGAATGTGGCGGGCTTTTACGGTATCGGCTTCGTCAATGACAACAACCAGTGCACCCAGCTGCCCAACGTCTATCAGACCAATGGCAAACACTGGCTGACCAGCTCTGGCTGGACCGGTCTGACCTACCTGAGCGGGGACTTCATCCTGCCCACGACCGGTAGCAACAGTGACTTCACCGTCACCGACCTGGCGTCTGAATATTCCATCGTTAACGGCGCGCTCGACTTCAGCCTGACGCTGACCACCGCCAACCCGGTGACCGTCACCGCGACCCTGTTGCAGGATGGCAATCCGGTCGCCACCGGCAGCGCTCTGATCGATGGTCAGGGTTCCCTGCAGCTGACGCAGTCGGGCCTAGCGGCCGGCAGTTACGAGCTGCTGCTGGCGGGCATGGCTGAGGGGAGCAAGCAGGGCTTCGAGCGCCGCTTCACCCTGGCATTGGTGGAACAGGCTCCGGGTGGTGACAGTAACGATGGTAACGGCAGCTACCCGGCCTATGTTGCGGGCACCGCTTATCAGAGTGGCGAACGGGTCAGCAATGCCGGTGGCGACTACGAGTGCAAACCCTGGCCCTATAGTGGCTGGTGTGGCGGCTCGACAAGCCACTATGAACCGGGTACCGGCAGCCACTGGAGCGATGCCTGGACCAAGCTGTAATCATCCGCTCGTGACCAAAAGAGAGCCATAACAACAGAGGGGGAGCCATCGGCTCCCCCTCTTTCAACCCGGCTTAACGGGCATCTTCCTTCAGCCACTGCGCTACGCGCTTGGCGAAGTAGGTGAGAATGCCATCGGCCCCGGCCCGCTTGAAGCAGAGCAGAGACTCCATGATGGTCTCCTTCTCTTTCAGCCAGCCGTTCTGGATCGCCGCCATGTGCATGGCGTACTCGCCGCTGACCTGATAGGCGAAGGTCGGCACGCCGAACTGATCCTTCACCTGACGAACCACGTCCAGATAGGGCATACCCGGCTTGACCATCACGCTGTCGGCCCCTTCCTGAATATCCAGCGCCACTTCGTGCAGGGCTTCGTTGCTGTTGGCCGGGTCCATCTGATAGGTAGCCTTGTTGCTCTTGCCAAGGTTGCCGGCAGAGCCAACCGCATCGCGGAATGGGCCGTAGTAGCAGGAAGCGTACTTGGCGGAATAGGCCATGATCTGGGTGTTGATGAAGCCGTTCTCTTCCAGCGCGGCACGGATGGCACCGATGCGGCCATCCATCATGTCGGACGGCGCGACGATATCGACCCCGGCTTCGGCGTGGGAGAGCGCCTGCTTGATCAGGATCTCGGTGGTGATGTCGTTCAGCACATAGCCTTCGTCATCGATGATGCCGTCCTGACCGTGGGTGGTGAACGGATCGAGCGCCACGTCGGTGATCACCCCGAGCTCCGGGAAGCGAGCCTTGAGGGCGCGCACGGTGCGCTGGGCCAGCCCGTTCGGGTTGTAGGCCTCTTCCGCCATCAGGCTCTTGCTCTCCAGCGGGGTCACCGGGAACAGGGCAATGGCAGGCACGCCCAGCTCCACCAACTCGGCTGCCTCTTCCAACAGCAGATCGATGGAGAGACGCTCCACCCCCGGCATGGAGGGAACGGCTTCCCGACGGTTCTCCCCCTCCAGCACGAACACCGGATAGATGAGATCGTTGACGGTCAGTACGTTCTCGCGCACCAGACGACGGCTGAAATCATGTTTGCGCAGACGGCGCAGGCGGCGGCCCGGAAAGGCGCCCGGAAGAGTTGTAGCCATGAATCACTCCTGGAGAGGAAGTTGGAAGAACGCGGCGGAGGTGGCCCGGGTATGGGCCAGCAAGGCCTCGGGCGCTTCACCACGACAGGCCGCCACCACCTGGGCGATGTGCGGCAAAAAAGCAGGTTCGTTGCGTTTCGGACGCGGTTTCAGATCTCGCGGCACCAGATAGGGGGCATCGGTCTCGATCATCAGCCGACCGGCCGGAATACGGGCCACCTGTTCGCGCAGCAGCTGGCCGCGGCGCTCGTCACAGAGCCAGCCGGTCACCCCGATATGCAGCCCCAGCGCCAGACACTCGTCCAGCTCCTCATCGGAGCCGGTGAAGCAGTGCAGCACGGCTCCCGGTAGTTTCGGCAACCAGGGACGGAGGATCTCGATAAAACGGGCGTGGGCATCGCGGCAGTGGAGAAACACCGGCATCCCGAGCTCGGCGGCCAGTGCCAGCTGGGCGTCGAATACCGCATCCTGCACCGGACGGGGGGAGAAGTCGCGGTTGTAGTCGAGGCCGCACTCGCCAATAGCGACCACCTGCGGCAAGGCTGCCAGCTCGCGCAAGGCGGGCAGGGTCGCCTCATCGACACTCTTGGCATCGTGAGGGTGTACCCCGGCGGTGGAGAAGCAGTAGCCCGGCCAGCGGGCGGCCAACTCGGCGCTCTCGCAGCTACCAGCCAGATCGGTACCGGTGAGGATCAGCGCGTCCACTCCGGCGGCGCGGGCACGGGCCACCAGCTCAGGCTGTTCGCCGGCGAACTGGCTGCTGGTCAGATTTAAGCCGATATCGATCATGGGATGAGACGTTCCGAACAAAAGGAATGCATATCAGGTATTTGAAAACCATCTACCGAATGGGGTCTTACCATACGCCTCGAACGGGAGCATGAAAAGAGGAAGGGAGCCTAAGCTCCCCTCGTTCTGCTATTCCTGCGGACTTCGTCATCCTCTCGCCGTCCGGCAAACAGGTGACGAACAGAGCCTCAGCTCTCCCCATCCGGTTGTTCCTGTTGCTCTTCATCCTCTTTCTTCACGTAGAAGCGGGCGAAGAACAGACCTATCTCCCACAGCGCCCACATCGGAATGGCGAGCAGGGTCTGGGAGAAGACATCAGGCGGCGTCAGCAGCATGCCGACCACAAACACCCCGACAACGACGTAGGGACGTTTCTCCTTCAGGTTTTGCGGTGTGGTCACGCCGGTCCAGCAGAGCAGTATGGTAGCCACCGGAATTTCGAACGCCACCCCGAACGCGAAGAACAGGGTCAGAACGAAGTCCAGATAGCTGGCGATATCGGTCGCCACCGTCACCCCTGCGGGTGCTGTGCTGGTGAAGAAACCGAACACCAGCGGGAACACCACGTAGTAGGCGAACGCCATCCCCGCATAGAACAGCAGGGCACTGGAGACCACCAACGGCATGATCAGGCGCCGCTCATGCTGGTACAGACCGGGGGCGATAAAGGCCCAGGCCTGATAGAGCAGATAGGGGATCGCCACGAAGAAGGAGACCACCAGGGTCAGCTTGATCGGCGTCAGGAAGGGGGTCGCCACATCCGTCGCTATCATGCTGGTCCCTTCCGGCAGCTGGCTGAGCAGCGGCTGGGCCACGAAGTCGTAGATGTTGTTGGAGAAGTAGATCAGCGCCAGAAACACCACGAGGATGGCGGTAATGGAGCGCAGCAAGCGGGTTCTCAACTCAACCAGATGGCTGATCAGGGGTTGTTCGGCCTGACTCATGGCTTCACCTCCCCTTTTACTGCGGAATCGCTGACCGGCACCGGCTCACTCTCCCGCTGGCTGTTCACCGGCGGCACGTCGTGGCTCAGTTGCACCGCAGGCTCAACCGGCGTGGCAGGCTCAGCCTGGGCGACTGGCTCGGTGCGCGGCGGACGGATCTCGTTCTCCACCTGATAGGGGCGATTGACCGACTGGGCCGCCGCCTTGAGCTGTTCGATGGACTCCTGCAGCTCGGGGCTCAGGTTGCTCATCTGCAACTGTTCCGCCTTCTTGAGGTCGTTATGCAGCTCTTGCAACTTGAGCTCCTGCTCCAGCTCGGACTTGACCGAGTTCGCGGTCGAACGAATGAGGCGGATCCAGTGGGTAGCCGTGCGGATGGCAACCGGCAGCCGCTCGGGCCCCAGTACCACCAGTGCTACCACACCGATAACGACCAGCTCCCAAAAACCGATATCGAACATGGCTTAGGCCTGGTCTTTGTCTTTCTGTTTGGCGGTCTCACTGCTCTGAGTGGCCGCTTCGTTCAGCTGTTTCGGGGGAAACTCGGCATCTTTCTGCTCGGCCTTGGCATCAGCCGGCTCGTCGGAGAGGGCTTTCTTGAACCCTTTGACCGCCGCGCCCAGATCACCGCCAATGCCGCGCAGTTTCTTGGTACCGAACAGCAGCACGACGATGACTGCAATGATCAACAATTGCCAAATACTGATACCACCCATGATTTTCTCTCCAGAACAGGCGCCTGACGGCGCGGTTGTTGATTAATGGGAACGGGTTCGCAACCAGCCGACCAGCCAGCAGAGGGCTGCACCGGCGAGACTGGCTTGTCCCCACTCAATGTGTTGTTTTTGGGTCAGCAAGAATACACCCACCAATAGCAGGCTGGCTCCAACCCCTAAGAGGTAGCGGGCCTGCCCCTGCCGACGGCTGTGACGGCGGAACTCGGCAAACATCTGGTCGAAATGACGCTGCTGATGACGGGTCTGACGCAGGGTCTCATAGACCAGCTCCGGTAGCTCCGGCAGCTTCTCGGCCCAGAATGGCGCCTTCTCCTTGATGGCGTTCAATACCGACTTGGGCCCGACCTGTTCGTGCATCCAGTTTTCGAGGAACGGCTTGGCGGTCTGCCACAAATCGAGCTGCGGGTAGAGCTGACGCCCCAACCCTTCCACATAGAGCAGGGTCTTTTGCAGCAGCACCAGCTGCGGCTGCACCGTCATATGAAAGCGGCGCGCAGTGTTGAACAGGTTGAGCAGCACGTGACCGAACGAAATTTCAGAGAGCGGCTTCTCGAAGATAGGCTCCAGCACGGTGCGAATGGCGAACTCGAACTCGTCCACCTTGGTGTCTGCCGGCACCCAGCCCGACTCCACGTGCAGCTCCGCCACCCGACGATAGTCGCGGTTGAAGAAGGCGAGGAAGTTCTCAGCCAGATAGCGTTTGTCTTCCCGATTGAGGGTACCGACGATGCCGCAGTCGATACCGATCCAGAGCGGGTTTTCCGGATGTTCGTAAGAGACGAAGATGTTGCCCGGGTGCATATCGGCGTGGAAGAAGCTGTCGCGGAACACCTGGGTGAAGAAGACCTCTACCCCGCGCTCGGCCAGCAGCTTCATGTTGGTGCCGTTGGCTTCCAGCGCCGGGATATCGGAGACCGGAATACCGTAGATGCGCTCCATCACCAGCACCTGCTCGCGGCAGAGGTCGGTGATGATTTCAGGCACATAGAGCGCCTCGGAGCCGGTGAAATTGCGGCGTAGCTGGATGGCGTTGGCCGCTTCGCGCATCAAATTCAGCTCGTCGAGGATGGTCTTGCGATACTCCTCCACCACCTCGATGGGGCGCAGTCGCGCACTCTGGGGCACGAAGCGGGCCACCAGACGGGCCAGCGCCTGCATCAACCGCAGGTCAGCCTCGATAACCGGCTCGATGTCGGGACGGATCACCTTGATGACGATCTCGCGGCCACTCTCCTTCAGGCGGGCGGTATGCACCTGCGCGATGGAGGCCGACGCCAGCGGCGTCTCGTCGAAGTCGTCAAACAGGGTTTCGATGGGACAACCCAAGCTCAGCTCGATCTGCTGGCGCGCCGCCTGACCACAGAAGGGGGGCACCCTGTCCTGCAGCAGGGCCAGCTCTTCGGCGATATCCGGCGGCAGCAGGTCGCGGCGGGTCGAAAGCATCTGGCCAAACTTGATGAAGATGGGGCCAAGGGCCTCGAAGGCGAGGCGAATGCGGGCACCGCGGCTGAGATCCGGTTGCGTGTTCTTGAGCCAGAACAGGGAGCGACGGGCCAGACGACCCGGCCAGGGTTGATAGCGGGCGGGCACCAGTTCGTCGATGCCCTGCTCCAGCAGGATGGTGATGATGCGATAGAGGCGTTTGAACTCCTTCGGGGTCATCAGGTCACCTGCTGTTCGAAGCGGGCCAGCCGCAGTTCGACGGCCTTGAGCTGCAGGGCCAGCACCTCGACGTCATCGTTGAAACTCGCCACTTCCAGCGGGCCGGGGGCGAGGCGGGCCTCTTCGGTCAGATATTCCGCCAGCTGGCTGCGGGTGCGGCACAGTTCGCGGCCGACCAAACGGCGCGCCTGACGGGCACCGCTGAACAGGGTGTGGGCCAGCACGTCGCCGGTATAGCGCGACAGCTCCTCTTCCCAGTCGATATCCAGCTCACCCAGCAGCACGCTGAATGCCTGTACCAGCTGGGGATCACCGCTCAGATCCAGTTTCTCCTCGCGGATATAACGGGTCAGGGCGGACGGGTCTTTCAGCAGACCAAGGGCGGTCAGCGACAGGCTGAGCACCGCATCGGCCTCCCCTTCATGCTGGGCCAGCACATCCAGCCGACGCTCGGAGAAGACGAACCAGAGCGGCTTGAGTTCACGCAGCTCCAGCTTGAGCACCTTGCCCATCAGTTTGCGCAGCCGCTCCGGGCTCTGTTTGTCCAGCGCCAGCAACTGGTTGAGGCTGGTTTCGATCACCGCGGTGACCATGGCATCCATCGGCATAGGCAACCTTAAAACTTGTAACCGCGGTGCAGGGCGACCACACCCTGAGTCAGATTGAAGTACTCCACCTGCTCGAAACCGACATTTTCCATCATGCCAGCCAGGGTCTGCTGATCCGGGTGCATGCGGATGGACTCTGCCAGATATTTGTAGCTTTCACTGTCGTTCGCGACAATTTCGCCCATTTTCGGCAGCAGTTTGAAGGAGTAGAGGTCATAGAGCTTGGCGATCACTTCACTGACCGGCTTGGAGAACTCCAGCACCAGCAGACGGCCACCCGGCTTGAGCACCCGGAACATGGAGGCGAGCGCCTTGTCCTTGTCGGTGACGTTGCGCAGACCGAAGCCGATGGTAATCACGTCGAAGTGGTTATCCGGGAAGGGGAGCGCCTCGGCATTGGCCTGCACGTAGGAGACGTTGTTGGCGACCCCCAGATTGCGCAGCTTGTCGCGGCCCACTTTCAGCATGGAGTCGTTGATATCCGCCAGCACCACCTGACCGGTCTCGCCGACGATGCGGGAGAACTTGGCGGTCAAGTCACCGGTACCACCGGCCAGATCCAGCACCTTCTGGCCCTTGCGCACACCGGAACAGTCGATGGTGAAGCGCTTCCACAGGCGGTGGATGCCGAACGACATCAGATCGTTCATCAGATCATACTTGGCTGCCACCGAATGGAAGACACCTGCTACCAGAGTTTCCTTCTCGGTCGCGGCCACGGTTTTAAAGCCAAAATGCGTTGTCGTTGCTTGTTCTGACATCCCTTAAACACCCATAGAGCAAAGAATGGCCGCCAGTTTACCAGAGCCACTGGCGTCCGGACACCTTAAACCCGGCTCGCAACCAACTGCATGCCCAGCACCACCATGGCCAGACAGAGGAAGAGATTGAGACCGATATTGAGCAGCGCTTTCAGATAGGCCCCATGTTGAGCCAGCACTACCGTATCGAGGGCAAAGGAAGAAAACGTGGTCAGGGCACCGAGGATCCCCACCATCAGCAGCGGCTTCATCGGGTGTTCTACCACATGACCATGACTGATGAGGGCGAATGCCACCCCCATGATGAAAGAGCCCACCACGTTGACCACCAGAGTCCCGTAAGGAAAGTGGCGCCCCAGCAGCAAGGCCATCAGTTCGGCAATCCCAAAACGAAGGCAGGCGCCGATGGCGCCCCCTGCAGCAACATAGAACCAGGTTTGCATGGTGTCACTCCCTCAGGGTCAGACCGCCATTATGTCGCAATGGCGGCCCTTGTGCCCAGAGGCGGAACTAATCGTCATCCAGCCTGATTGAAATCTCAGCGGCGAAAATCGATGGGCTCTGGCTCACCCAGCACGATCTCGGTCTGGGCCGGGCGGGTCTGGGCAATCACCTTACCGTGGCGGATCGAGTAACGCACCGGCACTTGACGGCGCACCGCATCGAAGCCGTTGTCGGCAGGCAGGATCAACAGGTTGGCCGGTTTGCCCACCTCGATACCATAGCGATCCTGCACATTCAGGGTGCGGGCGCTGTGGCTGCTGATCAGCTTCAGACCGTCGTTGATCTGCTCGTAACCCATGATCTGGCAGACATGCAGCCCCATGTGCAGCACCTGCAACATGTTGGCAGTGCCCATGGGATACCAGGGATCGAACACGTCATCGTGACCGAAGCAGACGTTGATGTTCGCCTCCAGCATCTCCTTCACCCGGGTAATGCCGCGGCGTTTGGGATAGGTATCGAACCGCCCCTGCAGGTGAATGTTCACCAGCGGATTGGCCACAAAGTTGATATCCGCCATCTTGAGCAGACGGAACAGGCGGGAAGCATAAGCGCCGTTGTAGGAGTGCATGGCGGTGGTGTGACTGGCGGTGACCCGATGCCCGATACCGCGCTCGTAGGCCAGAGTTGCCAGCGTCTCGATGAAACGGGACTGCTCGTCATCGATTTCGTCACAGTGCACATCGACTAGAACCTGATACTTCTCGGCAAGATCGAAGATGTAGTGCAGACTTTCGACCCCATATTCCCGGGTGAACTCGAAATGGGGAATAGCACCGATCACATCGGCCCCCAGCTTGAGCGCCTCCTCCAGCAATGCCTTGCCATTGGGGTAGGAGAGGATCCCCTCCTGCGGGAAGGCGACGATCTGCAGTTCCACCCACTCCTTCATCTCTTCCCGCACTTCCAGCATCGCCTTGAGCGCGACCAGATTGGGATCGGAGACATCGACGTGAGTACGCACAAACTGGATGCCGTTGGCGATCTGCCACTTCAGCGTCTGGATGGCACGCTGTTTAACATCCTCATGGGTCAGCAGTGCCTTGCGTTCGGCCCAGCGCTCGATCCCCTCGAACAGGGTGCCGGAGAGATTCCAGCTCGGCTCCCCAGCCGTCTGGGTGGTATCGAGGTGAATATGGGGTTCGATAAAGGGAGCGATCGCCAGACCGCCCTCCCCGTCCAGCACCCGACCGGCGACGGCATGCTCGTCATGGGGTTCGATGGCGGTGATGACCCCATCCTGACAGCGGATCTGCCACAACTCTTCCCGATCGGCCAAACGAATATGTTGAATCAGCATTTGCTAGCTTCCTGTACCAGAACCGGCCGCTGGGTGAGGCGAACCAGAATGAAATAGGTGAAGGCGGCGCCCAATACCGCGTTGAGTGGCACTATGCCCGGCAGCCACTTGCCGACAGCCACCCCGACTGCCGTTGCTACCAGTGCCTGCCAGCGCACCGTCTCGAACTGCTGATCGGCAAACTGACGGTAACGCTCACGATTGAGCAGGAAATCTATGATGATAATGCCACCAATCGGGGGAATTGCCGTACTCAAAAAGGCCAGCCAGCCGACAAAGTTGTTGTAGAGCCAGAGGGCACAGGCGGTACCGATCAGACCGTTGATCACGCTGAGCGGCTTGCTCTTGAGACCGGTAATGTTGGCAAAACCGAGGCCGGAGGCATAGAGGGCGTTGTCGTTGGTGGTCCAGATGTTGAGGCCCAGCACCAGAATGGCGGGGATCAGCAGCCCCTGCATCAGCATCACCTCCGAGATATCGGCCTGACCGGTTACCGCCGCGCCGGCTGCGCCGAAGACGAACATCAGAGTATTGCCCAAAAAAAACGCCACCATGGTAATCATGACGGCGCCCCAGGGTTTGCGACCAAATCGAACAAAGTCGGCGGTCAGGGTTCCTGCACTGATAAAGGAACCGACCACCATGGTCAATGCCGTGGTGAACTCGATAGGATTGCTTGGTTGCACCTGCTGCAACGCAGCCATGCCACCGGTCGAGGTCACCGCCAACCAGACCGAGTAGCCACCCAGCAGGGCGATAGCCGGTACGGCCACAAAGCTCAACACCATCAGGGCGGAGATTCCGAAGTAGACGGTTACCGTCATCAGAATGCCCGAAATGGCGATGAGCCAGTTCACATCGATGCCGGTCGCTTTCTGCACCGGCAGGGCAAACATGGCGACACCGACGCCAAACCAGCCGACCTGAGTACCGCCCAGCAGCAAGGATGGCAACCAGGAACCTTTCACCCCAAAGGAGTAACGAGCAAGCAGATGGGTAGAGAGACCGGTTGAAGCACCGATATAGCCGAGACAAGCGGTGTAGATACCCAGCAACAAGTTGCCGATAAGTACCGCCTTGATGAAGTCATCGAACACCAGCCCGGTACCCAGCGCACCACCGGTCCACATGCTGGCAGAGAAGAAGGTCAGGCCGAGCATCACCAGCATCAGCGACAGCACACCTTTACGCCCTTTGGCGGGTACCGCCCCCAAACAGTATTCGTTATCCTGCGCCATGCTCTCTCGCCACGTAATAGGCAAAACGCGCCGGATTTTACATGTAAAACGTTTTACGTCAATCAATCATGGTTAAATCTCTGGATAAAACCATCAATAGCAGTCAAATGAGTAACACATTAGGACTCAAACCAGCAGATAAATAGTGTCGGCTGCAAGCAGAGGGGGATTGCGGGAATAGGGAATGTAGGGGGATATAAGAAAACTGACAGATGCAAAAAAGCCTCCCTTTTCAGGGAGGCTTTCTATTTAATGGTGCTGATACCCAGAATCGAACTGGGGACCTCATCCTTACCAAGGATGCGCTCTACCGACTGAGCCATATCAGCACACTAACCGGTAAAGACCACGCTGGGCGTAATCTTGAAATTGGGTGCCTGGCAGTGTCCTACTCTCGCATGGCGAATGCCACACTACCATCGGCGCTACCGCGTTTCACTTCTGAGTTCGGCATGGGATCAG
>NZ_JBFOCS010000063.1:0-38033 GCF_040907905.1 Aeromonas sp. s13
CAGAATGCGTTGGCGGAGCGGGTGAACGGGATTTTGAAAGGAGAGTTGTTGCAAAGCCCGCAGGATTTGACGCAAGCGCGGGAAATGGTGCGTGAGGCGGTGGATATTTACAACGCGGAGCGGCCGCATCATGCGTTGAAATACAGAACCCCCGATGCGGTACATAGGGGGTTCTGAGTAGAGAAATGCTAGTTGAAAATGTGTAAACCTATTTCAGGACTAGTCAATGTAATGACTAATGAGTGAGGGAGGCATAATGCCTCCCTTTATTATTGCATGCCAGACAAAGCAAAGGGGTTGGAGCCAAATTGACACTTTCCCCACGGAACCGTTTTTTTGTGCAGTATTTAGATCAATTAGTCAAAAAGTGCTTGTGTGGCTTGTGTGGCAGACACTAAGTAAACTCAGGCTGCCGCTGTAGTTGCTTATCCGAATGACAAGCCGGTTGGCTTAACCCGCCCGTTTGGCCAGCCACTGTTCGGCGGCAGTGAGGGCTGCCTCTACCTGCTCCCGGGCGACGCCGCCTTTGGCAACCCGTTTGGCGAGAGTCGCTTCCAGTTCCAGATTGGGGTAGACGTCGAACTCGATTACCGGGCTGAAGCGCTGGAACTCGCCGATGGAGAGCTCTTCCAGCGGTTTGCCCACGCTGATGGCGAAGACCACGGTTTCGCCGACGATATGGTGCGCTTCACGGAACGGAATTCCCTTGGCCACCAGATAGTCCGCCAGCTCGGTGGCGTTGGCGTAACCGCCCTGCGCTGCCGCCATGGTGCGCTCGCCGTTGACCTTCAGATCGATCAGCACCAGCGCCGCCATGTCGAGGCAGTCGTGCCAGGTGTCGAGGGCATCGAACAGCCCCTCTTTGTCTTCCTGCATATCCTTGTTGTAGGCCAGCGGCAGCGCCTTGAGGCTCATCAGCATGCCCATCTGGGCGCCGACCACCCGGCCGGTCTTGCCACGAATAAGCTCCAGCGCATCCGGGTTCTTCTTCTGCGGCATCAGCGACGAGCCTGAGGTCACCGCGTCGGAGAGCTCGACAAAGCCCGCCTCGCCGGTGTTGTAGAAGATGAGATCTTCGGCAAAGCGCGACAGGTGGGTCATGGAGAGGGACGCCACGTGCATCAGTTCCACTACGTGATCCCGATCGGAGACCGAATCCAGACTGTTGCGGGTGGCGCCGCTAAAGCCCATGTCGAGCGCCAGCGCTTCGCGGTCGATGGCATAGGCGGTGCCCGCCAGCGCACCACAGCCGAGCGGACTGGTGTCGAGGCGCTTGAGGGCATCCTGCAGCCGGGAGTAGTCCCGCTCCAGCATCTCCACATAGGCCAGCGCCCAGTGAGCGAAGGTGACCGGTTGGGCCCGCTGCAGGTGGGTGTAACCGGGCAGCACCGCGGCCTGATTGGCACGAGCGGAGGCGACCAGTCCCTGCTGCAGGGCGGTGATGGAGCCGAGCAGCAGCTCGCCCTGTGCCTTGCACCAGAGTTTCAGGTCGGTGGCGACCTGATCGTTGCGCGAGCGGCCGGTGTGCAGCTTTTTGCCGAGATCGCCGACGGCGGCAATCAGCTGGCTCTCGACCCAGGAGTGGATATCTTCGGCGTCCGAGCTCAGGATCTGCCGGGGATCCTGCTGCACAGAGGCGAGCAGCACCTCCATCGCCTGTTGCAACTTGCCCTGCTCATCGGCGGTCAAGACGCCCACCTTGACCAGCGCTTTGGCCCAGGCCATGGAGCCCTGAATATCCTGCTCCGCCAGTCGGTAATCGAACCGTAGCGAATCGTTGAACTGCTTGAACCGGCTATCGGCTCCCTGACTGAAGCGTCCACCCCAAAGTGCCATACTGCTCTCCTTGAATGCGTTGTCGGTAGGCGTTTACGCCTGCCGTACTCGCGCGGCCTCTTGGCCTGCGCGCAGAAATCTTGCCCTGTATTTTCCTGCATAACAGTGCGGTGGTGATGAGTGCTGTTGCCGTTGAACACGTCAAATCCAGCAACTGCGAATCGGTTCCCTCTCCCTCTGGGGGAGGGCTAGGGTGAGGGTAATTCCCCCCTCATCCCCGCCCCTTCTCCCGCAAGGGGAGAAGGGAGAAAATACGTCAGCATCATATTCACACAGCCCCTGTTATCTCACAGAAGCGGCCGGGGCGCTGCCGCTCTTGTCACACCCGCCGATGATGGGTCAGGGGCCATGCCCTCTGCCTGTAGAAGAGGGGGCCATGCCCCCTCTTTGGTACCAGCGGATTAACTCCAGTGGCTTAACCGTGGGTATGATCACCACCGATCGCCTGATGTTGCTCCTTCATGGCGCGGATCCGGCTGGCCAGGGTGTAGAGACGGATAAAGCCTTCGGCATGGCTCTGGTCATACACTTCATCGGCCCCGAAAGTGGCGAAGTCTTCGGAGTAGAGGCTGTTCGGCGACTTCTTCTGCACCGCAGTGACCTGACCCTTGTACATCTTCAGCACCACTTCACCGTCCAGATCTTCGGCGATGGCGTTGGCAGAGGCGAGGATCGCCTTGCACAGCGGGGTGAACCAGCGACCGTCATAGACAAGATGGGAGAACTCGGCACCCAGCTTCTCCCGCCAGGCGCGGGTCGGGCGATCCAGTACCAGCTCTTCCACGGCGCGCAGCGCGGCGACCATCACGGTACCGCCCGGGGTTTCGTAGCAGCCGCGGGACTTCATGCCCACCATCCGGTTTTCGGTGATGTCGATGCGGCCCACGCCGTGCTTGCCGGCACGCTCGTTCAGGGTCATCAGGATCTGGTGCGGGCTGAGCGGCTGGTCGTCAACGGCCACCACTTCTCCCTGCGCCACGGTCAGCTTGACGTACTCCGGCTGATCCGGAGCTTGCTCGGCCGGTACGGTCCACTGCCAGACCGCTTCGGACGGCTCGTTCCAGGTGCTCTCCAGCTCGCCACCCTCGGTGGAGATGTGCCAAGCGTTGGCGTCGCGGCTGTAGATCTTCTTCAGGGTCGCCTTGCAGGGGATGTTGCGGGTCTCCAGATAGGAGAGCAGATCTTCCCGGGAGCGCATGTCCCAGATCCGCCACGGGGCGATCACTTTCAGCTGGGGCGCCAGCGCGGCAACCGCACCTTCGAAACGCACCTGATCGTTACCCTTGCCGGTGCAGCCATGGGAGATGGCATCGGCCCCTTCCGCCAGCGCGGCCTCGACCATCGCCTTGGCGATCACCGGACGGGCCATGGAGGTGCCCAGCAGATAGGTGCCCTCATAGACAGCGCCAGTCTTCAGGGTCGGGTAGACGTACTCTTTGACGAACTCTTCGCGCAGATCCTTGATGATGCACTTGGTGGCGCCGGAGGCGATGGCTTTTTGCTCGATCCCTTCCAGATCGTCGCGCTCCTGACCGACGTCAGCTACGAAGGCGATGATTTCGGCGTCATAGTGCTCTTTCAGCCAGGGAATGATGGCCGAGGTATCCAGTCCACCCGAGTAAGCCAGTACGATCTTGTTGATTCCGCTCATGTTACTTCTCTCCGTGATGATTCGATGATGATTCGATAAAGGGTCGTGATTCAGGTTGAGTACCGCGTTACTTGCCGCCAAGAAGGGTCAGCAACACGGCGTTCTGGATATGCATCCGGTTTTCGGCCTCGTCCATGATGAGGGAGGCGGGGCCATCCATCACCTGCGAGGTGATCTCCAGCTCCCGGTGCGCCGGTTGGCAGTGCAGCACATGCTGGATGCCGGTGCGGTCGAGCAGGGCCTGATTGATCTGGTAAGGCATAAAGAGGTCTTTGACCTGCTCCATCGGGGTGTTGTCGCCCATGGAGACCCAGGTATCTGTGTAGGCCACGTCGAACCCTTCGATATCAGCCACGTCATCGCTGATGTGGATGGTCGCCCCCGACTTGGCCGCCAGTGCCTGCGCCTGCAGGAAGATCTGGGTATCCGGGCCGTGACCTTTCGGGCAGATGAGGGTGACGTCGGTGCCCAGGGTCGCCCCCAGCAGCAGCAGAGAGTGGCTGACGTTGTTGCCATCACCGAGGTAGGCAAGCTTCACCTTCGACAGGTCGTCGTAGTGCTCGGCAATGGTCATAAAGTCGGCCAGCCCCTGACAGGGGTGGTAGAGGTTGCACAGGCTGTTCACCACCGGCACTGTGCCGTGCTCCGCCAGCTCGACCAGGGTCTGGTGATCGAACACCCGGGCGACGATGGCATCACACCAGCGCGACAGGTTGGCGGCGAAATCCTTCACCGACTCCCGCTTGCCCAGCGCGCCGTTTTGCTGATCCAGATAGACGCTGTGGCCGCCCAGCTTGGCGATGCCGATGTCGAAGGTGACCCGGGTGCGCAGGGAGGGCTTCTCGAACAGGGTGACCACGCTCTTGCCGGCCAGCGCCTGGCTGTACTTCTTCGGGTCGGCCTTCACTGCTTTGCCCAGCGCAATCAGCGCTTCGATCTGGGCTTTGTTCAGATCACTGTCTTTCAGAAGATGTTGCATCGGATGTTCCTTGTTCCGGTGGAGATCAAATGGCCACTTGAGTGCCGACGGCGCCGCCAGCCAGCAGCTTGAGCAGCTGGTCCGGGTAACGCCAGCTGGCGACACAGACCGGCTTGCCGAGGGTCTCGGCGGCGTGTAGGGCAGCTTCTACCTTGACCGCCATGCCATCGCGGATCACCCCTTTCTCCATCAGATCCAGCGCGGTCACCTTGTCGAGCTGGGGCACCAGCTTGCCCTTGCCATCGAGGATGCCGCTCACATCGGAGAGCATCACTAGATCGGCACCGAGCGCCTCGGCAATGGCGGTGGCCGCCTGATCTGCGTTGACGTTCATCAGTTGCCCTTCGGCGGTGATGCCGATGGAGCTCACCACCGGCAGGAAGCCCTGACCGAGGATCCCCGCCACCAGTGCCGGGTTGCCCGGCTTGCACTCGCCGACCGCGCCGAGATCCGGGTCGAGCTGGGTCACCTGACAGAGGCCGCCATCCGCCAGACAGAGCCCCACCGCCGGAATGCCGGTGGCGATCGCCTTGGCCATCATCTGCTTGTTGGCTGTGCCCGCCAGCGCCCCGGCAATAAAGGGGATCTGCTCGAACGGGGTCACCCGCAAGCCGTTCTTCTTGGTGGAGGTGAGACCCAGCCCCTTGAGCAGGTCATCCACCAGACAGCCACCGCCGTGCACCAGCACCAGCGGACGGTGCTGATCGTCGAGAAAGGTTTTGAGGGTGGCGAACAGGGCGGTCAGCGCCTCGTCGTTCTCGATAAGGGCGCCGCCCAGCTTGATTACCAACGTCTGTTTGTCCATGTTCGAGATCCTTCCTAAGTCCTTAAATCAGGCCGGTGGCCGGTTCAAATCCGAATTTGATATTTATGCACTGCATGGCTTGCGAGGCGGCTCCCTTGAGCAGGTTGTCGATGGCTGAGACCACCACCAGCATGTTGCCCTGCTGTTGCCAGGCGATGTCGCAGTAAGGGGTGCCCGCGACGCCGCGAATGGATGGCATCTGGCCGGTGAGGCGCACCAGCGGCTTGCCTTCGTAAGCCTTGAGGAAGGCCTGATCCACCTGGGTCGGCGTCACGTCGTCCGCCAGCTGCACATAGATGGTGGCCAGAATGCCGCGCACATAGTTGCCAAGGTGGGGCTGGAACAGCACCTCCTTGCCGAGGTGGTGGCTGATCTCCGGCTGGTGTCTGTGATTGAAGGTGCCGTAGGGATTGAGGCTCACTTCGCAGAAGCTGGTGTTGATGGCCGCCTTGCGACCGGCGCCGGAAACCCCGGAGACGGCGTTGATGATGGGCTGCCACCCCTTGGCAATCAGGCCATCCTGCTGCAGCGGCTTGAGGGCGCACAGCGATGCTGTCGGGTAGCAACCGGGCACCGCAATCAGCTGGGCGGTGGCGATGGCATCGGCATTCCACTCAGCCAGACCGTAGACGGCCTGATCCAGCCACTGTTCGCTGTCGTGGGTGAAGCCGTAGAAGCGGTCGTAAAAGCCCTGATCCTTGACCCGGAAGGCGCCGGAGAGATCGAACACTGGCAGCCCCTTGGCGAGAAACTTGGGCGCCAGCTCGGCGCTCACCTCGTGGGCGGTGGCCAGCAGCACCAGATCGGCCTGGGTCAGGATCCGGGTCATGCCGTCGTCGTCCAGCGGCAGCAGAGGCTGATCGAGGGCGCCGACCCACTGGGGATGCAGGGAAGAGAAGCGCTTGTGGGCATCCTGACTGCCGGCGGAGACATAGAGGCCGAACAGTTTGAGTTGTGGATGGTTCTGTACCAGTGCGGCCAGTTCGGCTCCCGCGTAGCCACTGGCACCGACGATAACGGTGTTAAGCATGTTGAATATTCCAAGTCAGAGTTCGAGATTCACAGCATGACGCTGCAGTGCACAAGGGTGTTCGAGCGCCCCTTTGCACAAGTGCGGAGGGGCAATTCAGGCGGGTGTGTGTCGTCGGTTATAGATCAGGTGACAGAACATTAACTTTCCCTTACAACTAGAAGCCTTTGTTGATGAGCCAGATATTCAGGTAAAATTACAGAATATTCATGCACTCACTTTGCATTTGTATTTTCTAACAGAAACATTCCGGGGACGCAAGGAGGAGCTGATGGCCAATCTGGATTTTTTTTCACTTTATAAGAATATTATTGCGATTCCCTCTGTCAGCAGCACGGATCCCAAGTGGGATCAGAGCAACGAGGCGGTGATCCGGCTGCTGGCTGACTGGTTCGGTCAGCTTGGTTTTCAGTGCGAGGTGACAGCGTTCCCCGATCTGCCGGGCAAGTTCAATTTGGTGGCGACGATCGGTCAGGGGGATGGCGGTCTGCTGCTGGCGGGTCACACCGATACGGTGCCGTTCGATGAGGGGGGTTGGAGCAAGGATCCCTTCAAGGTGACCGAAGAGGGCAATCGCCTCTATGGCCTCGGCACCATCGACATGAAGGGCTTCTTCGCCTTTATCGTCGAGGCGCTCAAAGAGATCGACCTCACCAAGCTGACCAAGCCGCTGCGCATTCTCGCCACTGCCGACGAAGAGACCACCATGGCGGGGGCCCGTGCCATCGCCGCGGCGGCGGAGCTCAAACCCGACTACGCCGTGATTGGCGAGCCGACCGGACTGGTGCCCGTGGTGGCCCACAAGGGGCATATGTCGGAGGCGATCCGCATTACCGGCAAGAGCGGTCACAGCTCGGATCCCGCCAACGGCGTCAACGCCATGGAGATCATGCACAAGGCGATGGGGCAGGTGCTGCGCTTGCAGCAGGATCTGAAAGATCGCTACGCCGACCACCGCTTTGCCGTGCCGCAGCCGACCCTTAACCTGGGTTACATCCAGGGCGGCGACAGCCCGAACCGCATCTGCGGCTGCTGCGAGCTGCATATCGACCTGCGACCCACTCCGCAGGTGGGGCCGGATGAGCTGATGGGGATGCTCAAAGAGGCGCTCACTCCCATCGAGATCCACCAGCCGGGCTGCCTGCATCTGCAACATCTGCACGAGCCTATTCCCGCCTACGCCTGCGCCGACGACTCTGTGCTGGTGCGCGAAGCTGAGAAGGCGAGCGGCCGCGCCGCCGAGTCGGTCAACTACTGCACCGAGGCGCCGTTTATCCAGCAGCTTGGCTGCCAGACCATAGTGATGGGCCCCGGTCATATCACCCAGGCGCACCAGCCGGATGAGTATCTCGACCTCTCCTTCGTCAAGCCGACCACCTCGGTGTTGCAGCACCTGATCAGACGTTTTTGCCTGTAGCGGCGGCGGTGAAAGGGGCGTAAAAACTGTAAGTAAGTTACATAACAAGCCGGTTGTGGAGTGATGATGGAAATACATGTTCTGAATCGGCCTGTTATTTGACCTTGCGCAGACAATCTGGGTAGATTGTCACCCTAAGATGACGGAGCATATGTTGTAATCGCACAACAATAAGTGAGGTCGTCTAGCACCCCGGATGGGTGTCAGGCACCAACAAGATAAGGATGTGGAATGAACGAAAAGTACGCCGCACTACGCGCCAACGTAGGTATGCTGGGTCAGCTGCTGGGTAAATCCATCAAGGATCATCAGGGTCAGGCCTTTCTCGACAAGATCGAAACCATTCGCCAATTGGCCAAGTCCTCCCGCAAGGGCAATGAATCAGACCGGGAACGTCTGCTCGATACCCTGCGCACCCTGAGCGATGATGAACTGCTGCCGGTGGCCCGCGCCTTCAGCCAGTTCCTCAATCTGGCCAACGTGGCGGAACAGTTTCACACCATCTCCCGTCGCTGCGAAGAGCAGGTCTGCACCCCGGATCCGCTGGAGCAGATGTTCGACAAGCTGAAAGCCTCCAACCTGTCGCAAGAGGCCATCATTCAGGCCGTGCGCGAGCTGGATATCGATCTGGTGCTGACCGCTCACCCCACCGAGGTGACCCGTCGCACCCTGATCCACAAGCACGTACAGCTCAACGACTGCCTCGAGGCGCTGGAGCTTTCCGACCTGCTGCCCCGCGAGCGGGACAAGATCCTCAATCGCATCGAGCAGCTCATCAATCAGGCGTGGCACACCAACGAGATCCGCGAACAGCGCCCGACTCCGGTCGACGAGGCCAAGTGGGGCTTCGCCGTGGTGGAGAACAGCCTGTGGCCAGCCATCCCAGAATTCATGCGCAATCTGGACGAGCGTCTGCAACACCATCTGGGTGTGCGGCTGCCGCTGGATGCCGCGCCGGTCAAGTTCACTTCCTGGATGGGCGGTGACCGCGATGGTAACCCCTTCGTCACCGCCAAGGTGACTGCCGAAGTGCTGGAGCTGGGCCGCTGGATGGCGGTGAGCCTGTTCTACAAAGACATCAAGGAGCTCACTTCCGAGCTCTCCATGTCCGACTGTACCGACGCCGTGCGTGCTCGCGTTGGCGATCACCCCGAGCCTTACCGTGCGCTGGTGCGCGAACTGCGTGAAGCGCTGCGCGAAACCAAGGAGCACCTCACCGCCAAGGTGCAGGGTCAGGTGAGCGAGAGCCAGGATCTGGTCAAGACCACCGCCCAGCTGCGCGAGCCGCTGGAACTCTGCTACCACTCATTGCACGCCTGCGGCATGGGCAACATCGCCGACGGCATGCTGCTGGACGTGCTGCGCAAAGTCGCCTGTTTCGGCATCCATCTGGTCAAGCTGGATATCCGTCAGGATGGCGAGCGTCACGGGCTGGTCTTCTCCGAGCTGACCCGCTATCTGGGTCTGGGTGACTACGCCGAGTGGAGCGAAGATGACAAGCAGGCCTTCCTGCTTAACGAACTGAACTCCCGTCGCCCGCTCATTCCCCACGACTGGGAACCGAGCGCCGAGGTGCGCGAGACGCTGGATACCTGTCAGGTCATCGCCGAGCACGACCCCGATGCGTTCGGTATCTACATCATCTCCATGGCCGGTGCACCGTCCGACGTGCTGTCGGTGCAACTGCTGCTCAAAGAGGCGGGTTGCAAGTTCCGCATGCCGGTCGCCCCGCTGTTCGAGACCCAGGATGACCTGATGGCAGGCACCGCCGTGATGGAGCGTCTGCTCTCGGTGGACTGGTATCGCGGCTACATTCAGGGCCGTCAGTACGTGATGATCGGCTACTCCGACTCCGCCAAGGATGCGGGCATGATGGCCGCTGGCTGGGCCCAGTACGCCGCCATGGAATCCCTGGTGGGACTTGCCGAAGCCAACAACATCCGACTCACCCTGTTCCATGGCCGTGGCGGTACCGTCGGTCGTGGTGGTGCGCCTGCCCATCAGGCGATCCTCTCCCAGCCGCCGGGATCCCTGCGCGGCGGTCTGCGTACCACCGAACAGGGGGAGATGATCCGCTTCAAGTTCGGCCTGCCGAAAGTGGCGATCAAGAGTCTGGAGCTCTACACCAGCGCCGTGCTGGAAGGGAACCTGCTGCCGCCGCCCAAGCCGAAAGAGTGCTGGCGCGAGGTGATGGAACAGCTGGCCGCCGACTCCTGCGAGCACTACCGCAGTATCGTGCGCGGTCATCCGGACTTCGTCCCTTACTTCCGTGCCGCCACCCCGGAGATGGAGCTCGGCAAGCTTCCGCTCGGCTCCCGTCCCTCCAAGCGCAAGCCCAACGGCGGCGTCGAGAGCCTGCGCGCCATTCCGTGGATCTTCGCCTGGACCCAGAACCGCCTGATGCTGCCGGCCTGGCTCGGTGCCCACAAGGCGCTGCAACAGGCTATCGACGGCGGCAAGCTGGCGGTGCTGGAAGAGATGAGCGCCCAGTGGCCCTTCTTCCGCACTCGCCTCGAAATGCTGGAGATGGTATTCCTCAAGGCGGACGTCTGGCTCGCCGAGTACTACGACACCCGTCTGGTACCGCAGGAGCTGTGGGGCCTTGGCAAACAGCTGCGTCAGGAGCTCGCCGAATCCATCGAGGTGGTGCTGAAACTGAGCCCGCGCGGGGATCTGCTGGAGGATCAGCCCTGGATCAAGGAGTCCATCAAGCTGCGCAACCCCTACACAGACCCGCTCAACGTGCTGCAGGCCGAGCTGCTCAACCGCTCCCGCAACCATCCGGAGACCCTTCACCCCGAGCTGGACAAGGCGCTGATGGTCACCATCGCCGGTATTGCCGCAGGGATGCGCAACACCGGTTGATAGCCAGCCCAAGCCAGCAAGCTTCAGCAATATCCATCAAGCCAAAGGGCGCCGACAAGGCGCCCTTTTCAAAATTTGTTGATTGCAGCATTATTTCTGCCTTTATGGTGGACATCTATTCATGCGCCAACTCTATTTACTTTTCCTGCTCATTTCTTCCGCATCATGGGCTAATACAACGGATATCAACACGGTCTGTGATGGCTTGATTACTAAAGCTCAAGACTATTCCACTATGTCTCCCTCCATCCTAAAAGAGCTCAGAGAATCAACGTTCGATGCTACCTTGGATGATTTCCGTCATGAGTATGGTTCAGCAGTTGATGACTCGATTTCTCAATTGGTTGCGTCTACTCATCTCACACATGAGCGGGCTGAGTTCAATATTTTGCGCCAGCTCCGGATTTTCCGGAGTCTATTGATCAATATGGGCTTGAAACTAAATGGCGTTACAGACCCCAAACCATGGGGCAAGTTTCGTAAGGAGTGTATTGAGCTGAATGGGCAATGTCCTGCCATGTGACTAATTGCCCCTAACCAGTTTGTTAAAAGTATTGGCTTGCTCTAACTCTTGCCGAACATCAACGTTCGAGTGCGACTTGCATCACCCAAGTGTAAGGAGCAGACTGTTTGGCCTTGTTTTTATGCGATTCGATTCAAGGCAACCATCATGACTCCTGCCATCAACCTGCTGAAGAAGCTCAAAATCCCCCACAAGCTCTACCCCTATGAGTGCGAAGCCCACGACGATTTCGGCAAGCATGCCGCGACCCAGCTCGGGCTGCCGGAGGCGCAGGTGTTCAAGACCCTGGTCGCCCATCACGACAAGCAGGCGGTGGTGGCCATCGTTCCCTCATCCGGTATGTGCAGCCTGAAGCAGCTGGCCAAGGCGACCGGTCTCAAGAAGGTGGAGATGATGAAACCGGCGGAAGCGGAGAAGCTGACCGGTTACAAGGTGGGTGGCATCAGCCCGCTGGCGCAGAAGAAACTGCTGCCCACTGTGCTCGATGAGTCGGCGCTGCAGTTTGACGAGATCCTGGTGAGCGGCGGCAAGCGCGGCCTCTCGGTCGGCGTGGCGCCGCAGGATATGCTAACGCTGATGAAGTGGATCGCCGCACCTATCGGCGAAGAGTAGTGCCGGGCACGGTGTGAACCTGCTCTCCGGGCCTGTGGTGGCCCGGATTGCCTCACCTGTGATCGGACGCGCAAGCCGTGATTGCCCCGTGCTCAACGGGGAGTGTGCCAGTCTATACTGGGTGAACCCCGTTGTATGAGTTCAGCCATGATGTACCGACTTCTGTTGCTTTGCCTCTGTTTATCCTTCCCCTCTGCCTTGCTGGCTGCCACACGTTTTACCCTACTCAGTCCTGAAAACAGTCAGGACATGCGGATGCGTTATTACCGTGAGGTGATGCAGCTGGCGTTGGAGAAGACTCGCCCCGAATATGGCGACTACGAGTTGCTGGACTCCCTGCCGATGAACAAGGCGCGGATGCGGATCGAGGTGCAGGAGCCGGGCAAAAACGCCCTCTTTATTGTCGACAGCTGGCCTTATCAGGGGGAGGCGGTGGCGGATCAGGTGGCATCGATCCCGTTCCCGATCGATATGGGGATCCTCGGCTATCGGGTCTGTTTTGTCGGCTCGGATCGTGCTGCCGAGCTGGCGCGGGTGAACACCCTGGATCAGTTGCGCCACTTCACTCAAGGGGTGGGCACCGGCTGGCAGGATGCGGCGATCCTGCGCCACGGCGGGCTGACTGTGCATGAGGTGGATAACTACGAGTCGCTGTTTCGTATGGTGGCACGAGGGCGCATCGATCTCTTCTGTCGTGGGGCCAACGAGAGCCTGCCGGAGTGGCAATCTCATCAGGGCAAGGTGGCCGGTTTGACGGTCGATCGCCATCTGGCCATTTTCTATCCGCTGATCCACGTGTTCTACAGCAATGCCCGCTACGTTCAGGAGCGCGAGCGCCTTGCGCGCGGTCTGCAACTGGCCTGGCAGGATGGTTCGCTCAAGCGGCTCTGGCGCCATCACTTCCAACCCTCGCTGGTGTTTGCCAATCTGGGGGCTCGCCAGATTTTCCGGCTCGGCAATCCGCAGTTACCCAAGGGCGGTTTTGACTATCGTCCCTACCTTTACAACCCGCTGGCGGATGATTTCGGTTCACTGCCCTGAGCCGAGTTATCAGGTGCGCAGGCTCTGATAGAGTAAGGGAGAGATCATTGCCGCCAAGGATATGGCCCATGCGCGCATCTGCCCGCTATCTGCTCTTTATTGCGTTGCTGCTGCCCGCCACCGGCATTGCGACCCCAGCCTTTACGCTGCGTACCTGCTTTGAAAACAGTGATTCCTACCCCTGGCTGCTGCAATCGGGGGAGGGGGTTGTGCAATATCACCTCAAGGCGGTTGCTACCGCTCTTGATGCCGAGATCGTGCTGACGCCGCTACCGTGGAAACGCTGCCTCTCTCAGGTGAGCAGTGGCCAGATGGATGCTGCCATCAAGATGAGCTATAGCGTCGAGCGGGCGACCACAGTGGGGGTCTATCCCATGCGTGAGGGCAAACCCGACCCTGCCAAGCGGCTGCTGACCGAGAGCTACAGCCTCTACCAGCTCAAGGGGGGCAAGAGCCAGTGGGATGGCACCACCCTCTGGGTCAATGGCGTGGTTGCGGCCCAGTCCGGATTTTCCATCGTCGACTTGTTGCAGGCTGCGGGAGCCGAGGTGGATGACTCCAGCCGTGACCCGCTGATCATGTTGAAAAAGCTGGTGATGGATCGGGCGCAGGCGACCGCCATCCAGACCGAGGTGGCTGACAGCATTCTGGCGGCCCATCCCGCGTTGCAGGCCCGCATAGAGCGGCTGTCGCCAGTGCTGGTGGAGAAGCCCTACTATCTGGTCTTCTCTCACCGCTTCTATCAGACCCATCCCCGACAAAGCCAGCAGGTGTGGGATGCTATCGAGCAGGTGCGCGACTCTGCTGCCTATCAGCGTTATGCCACAGCGCTCAGAAGCACGCCTCCGGTGGGGGAGTAGGCTGATGGATGCGACTGGCCGAAAAGGGGAGGAGAGCGTGGGGTGGTGGCAGGGCCGAGCACCCACGCTCAGGGCTACACTGAAAGTACCCCTTCAGCCAAGGCGCGGTTTATGTCACCCCTGCATCTGCTGGCCGCCGCTCTGCTCTGCATGTTGTCGCTGACCGGACAGGCGGCCACCCGGTTTACCCATATCAGCCCGGAGAGCGAGCGGGATCCGCGTACCACTTATGATCGGGAGCTGCTGCGGCTCGCCCTCGACAAGACCCGCGACCAGTTTGGCGACTATCTGCTGGAGCCTGCGCCGCCCATGACCAAGGCGCGCGAGCGGCTCAGCATGCAGCTCGACAGCTATCCCAACCTCTTTGTGATGGACAGCTACAGCAGCACCCGCGAGGATCTGGGGCTTGCCTATGTCCGTTTTCCCATCCATCTGGGGATCGTCAGCTACCGCATCTGTTTTGTCAGCCCGCAGCAAAAGGCGGCGGTGAGCAAAGTGACTGACCTCAAGGGGCTGCGGCAGTTTACCTTCGGTCAGGGCAAGGGGTGGCTGGATGTGGATATCCTGCGTTACGCCGGGATGGAGGTGGTGGAAGTGGAGGGGTACGAAAAGCTGTTCAAGATGGTGGCGCGGGGTCGCTTCGATCTCTTCTGCCGCGGGGTGAGCGAGCTGCGCAGCGAGCAGCTGACCCACAAGGAGATGACGGATCTGCTGGTGGATGACGCACTGTTGATCTACTACCCGCTGCCCCGGGTTTTCTACACCAATCCCAACAATCGCGAGGCGCTCAAGCGGGTCGAGCGGGGGTTGCAGCTGGCGTGGCAGGATGGCTCGCTACAGGCGCTGTGGCGCAAGAGCTTTGGCCCGGCCATCGCCTTTGCCAAGCTCTCCCAACGCCGACTGCTGCGACTGGATAACCCCTTCCTCGACGGGATCAGCTTCGATTACCGCCCCTACTTCTACAATCCGCAGACCGATCGCTTCGGCGATTACTGAGGTGCCTGCCGCTGGCGGCAGAGGGCCAGCCAGGCCTCGGCGGTGCGGGAGAGATAGCGCTCGCTCGGCCAGATCACCCCGAGTCGCCAGCTCAATTCGGGCTCCAGCGGCCGCAGCACCAGACCATCCGGGGTCAGCCGGTGGCAGACCGGCTCCGGCAAGAAGGCGACCCCCATGCCGCTGCGTACCATGGCGGTGAGAAAATCCCACTGGCTGCTGCGCGCTGCCACCTGCGGCACAAAGCCCGCCTCCTGACACGCCTGCTCCAGCCGCTCGCTCAGGGTAAATGCCTGGGTATAGAGCAGGAAGGGCTCCTCCTGCAGGGACTCCAGCCGCAGCGGTGCCTCGCCATGCCAGCGCGGTTGATCAGGCAGCACTACCCGGATCGGGTATTGATCCAGCTCCAGCGCGCTGAGGGCGCCCCCCTCTTTGGTCGGCAGCATGGTGATGGCGAGATCCAGCTCCCCCTCCAGCACTGCCTGTTCAATGCGGCGGCCGCCGTACTCCACCAGGGTCAGCTCCACCTTGGGATAGCGGGTGCGGTAGGCGCGGATCAGATCCGCATAGACGTGACCCACCATGGGGGGAATGCCAAGGGTGAGGCGACCGTGTTGCAGGCTCTGCAGATCCGCCAGTTCGGCCTCCAGCTGCTGCATCTCCGCCAAGATGGTCTGGGCACGGTTGAACAGCACCTGGCCGCTGTCGGTCAGGGTGAAGCGGCGCCCTTCCCGGTTGAGCAGGGGTTGGCCCAGCTCCTCTTCGATATTGCGGATCATCTTGCTGATGGTGGGCTGGGTGACGAACAGCTTTTCAGAGGCGCGGGTGAAGCTTTTTTCCCGCACCAGTTCGACAAAATAGCGCAGGGCGCGAATATCCATGGACTCTCTCGACTCGTGTTGGCGGGTACGGGATGAAGTATGCCTATGCGGCATGAATTCGATAATTTTAATTCATTTCTGGCAGGTTTTGCTCAACTCTATACTGTGAGCCGGTTCACAGAAAGACGATGATCATGAAAGCCCTCTGCTTGCGCTGGTTACAGACTCCCTTCCAGATTGTGTTGCTGGCAGCCATCTGGCTGCTGGCCGATACCGCGGTTCGAACCCTCCATCTGCCGCTGCCCGCCAACCTCACCGGCATGCTGTTACTGCTGGCCTGCATCCTGCTCGGAGTGGTCAAGGCCGAATGGTTCAGTGCCGGTGCGCGCTGGTTGCTGGCCGAGATGCTGCTCTTCTTCGTCCCCGCCGTGGTGGCGGTGGTCAACTATCAGGAGCTGCTGCTGCAAGAGGGGTGGCGCATCATGGTAGTGCTGCTGGTGAGCACCACTCTGGTACTCGGCACCACGGCACTGGTGGTGGATCGGGTTTACCGCCTCGAACTGAAACTGGCCCGCCGGAGTCGCCGTCATGTCTGATACCCTGCTCGGGCTGATCTGTTTCGCCCTCACCCTGCTCTTCTACTACGCCAGCAAATGGCTCTACGGCAAAAAGCGGATCCTGCCGCTGATGCCGCTGCTGCTGGCGCCGACCCTGCTGGTGGCCGTGGTGCTGCTGTTCCACATCCCCTATCAGGACTACATGGCGGAATCCCACTGGCTGCTCTGGTTGCTGGGCCCGGCCACCGTCGCCTTCGCGGTGCCGGTCTACGAGAACCGCCAGCTCATTCGTCGCCACTGGCTGTCGCTGTCGGTGGGGGTGGTCGCCTCGGTCATCATGGCGGTGGGGAGTACCGTGCTGCTGGCCCGCTGGCTCGATCTCTCCGACATGCTGCAGCGCAGTCTGGCGATGCGCTCCATCACCACGCCGTTTGCGGTGGAGGCGACCCGCGCCATCGGCGGTCAGAGCGATCTCACGGCGCTGTTTGTGGTGCTGACCGGCGTCATCGGCATGGCGGTGGGGGAGAGCGTGCTCACCGTGCTGGCCATTCGCAGTCGTCTCGGCAAGGGGGCGGGGTTTGGCGCCTCGGCCCACGGTGCCGGCACCGCCAAGGCCTATCAGATGGGTAACGAAGAGGGGGTGGTCTCCAGCATGGTGATGATGATTGCCGGCATGGTGACCGTGCTGCTGGCGCCCCTGCTGGGCCGGATGTTCTGGTAGGCTGAGCTTCTCTTTACAAGGCTGCTCGTCCCGGCGCTACACTCTAGTGAGCGTGTATTCCCGGGATGAGCAGTATGACCTTTCATCGCCTCGCGTCCTTCTTGCTGCTGTGCAGCCTCTCACTTCTTGCTGCCCCCCTGCGGGCGAGCGACGTCTTTACCCATATCAGCCCGGAGAGCGACCGGGATCAGCGCACCATCTATTTTCGCGAGCTGCTGCAGCTGGCGCTGGAGAAGACCCGTGACAGCTTCGGTGACTACGAGCTGCGGGCCGCGCCGCCGATGAACCGGATCCGGATGCGACAGATAGTGCAGACTCAGCAATACCCGAATCTGTTTGTGGCCGACAGTCTGCGTCCGGCTGCGGAGAGCGGAGTGCTGGATTACGTTCGTTTTCCGGTGGAGCTGGGCATCCTCGGTTATCGCATCTGTTTTGTCAGCCCGCAGCAGGCCGACGCGGTGGCAAGGGTCAATACCCTGGCCGAGCTGCAGCAGTTTTTGCACGGGCAGGGCCGTGGCTGGCAGGATGCGGAGATCCTGCGTCATGGGGGTTTCAAGGTGCAGGAGATCGATGGTTACGAGCGGCTGTTCAAGCTGGTGGCTCGCGGTCGCATCGACCTCTTCTGCCGCGGTGCCAACGAGCTCTTTATCGAGCAGGAGCAGCACAGTGATCTGCCCGGCCTCACCGTGGATCGGCGAGTGGCGCTGCACTATCCCTTCCTCCACCTCTTCTACACCCACAAGGATAATCAGGCCGCCATCCGCCGCCTCTCGGTCGGGCTCAAGCTGGCGTGGCGGGATGGCTCGCTGCAACAGCTCTGGCTGCGCCACTTCAAACCCTCCCTCGATCAGGCACAGCTCCCCAGACGCCTGTTGTTCGAGTTGGCCAATCCGCGCTTGGATAAGGTGGATTTTGATTATCGGGCCTACCACTACAACCCCGTCGACGGGACGTTCGGGCCCGGGCTGCCTTGATCCTGATGGTGCTGTTCCCGGATAAAGGGCCGTCTCTGCCGATGTGCTAAATCATGCCAATAAGGCATGTTTTTTATTATTTAAATTCATTTTTTGAAGGTTGGTGAGCTGCATATACTGGTGGTCGCTTCACGGTTCAGGTTTGCCCTTGCACTGCTTCTGGCTTGCGCAAGTGGCTTGAATCGTCCTGCTGCGGCGTCTTGATGTTCTGCATGAAGGCGTCCATCACTGGGCCGGGATCGATCCCGGCAGGTATTACAGCTGACGGAGCCTTGTTATGTTTAATCCCCACCCTTGCGCCCTGATTGTCGAAGGGGGCGCGATGCGCGGCATCTTTGCCAGCGGCGTGCTCGATGCGTTTGTCGAAAGTCACCACTACCCGTTCGATTTCGTCATGGGCGTCTCGGCCGGTGCCACCAATCTGGTCTCCTACCTGAGCGAGCAGCCGCGCCGCAGTCACCACATCATCACCGAGCTGGCTTGCAGCTCCCGTTTTCTCGATCCCCTGCGTTTCGTCAAAGGGGGCGATCTGGTGGACATCGGCTGGCTATGGCAGGCCAGTCGCCATCGCTTCCCGCTCGATCTCGAGACCTTCTGCGCCCGCGACATTCCCTTCTACGCGGTGGCGACCGATGTGGCGAGCGGTAAGGCCATCTATCTGCCGGTGTGGCCCGACAACATGGATGAGGTGCTGACCGCTACCTGCGCCCTGCCGGTGGTGCAGCACGATACCCCCTGCGTCGATGGTCGCCCGATGGCCGATGGCGGGATCAGCGACTCCATTCCGGTGATCGAGGCTTATCGTCGCGGGGCGCGGCGGATGACGGTGGTGCTGTCGGAGCCCTGGGGATATCGCAAGAAGCCGGCCCGTTTCTGCTGGATGGTCAAAGCCTTGCTGAAAACCCAGCCTGCGCTGGCGCAAGCCATGTTGGAGCGGGATCTCGCCTACAACCGGGCACTCGATTTCATTGCCAATCCCCCTGCCGATTGCGAGATCGAGGTGATCGCGCCACCAGTCGATTTCATGGTCTCCCGTTTTACCCAGGATCCGGTCAAGCTGGAGTCCGGCTATCTGCAGTGCTACTGGCAGGGGCGCCAGAGCCTGCTGCGGGCCCGTGGAGAGGCGCGAGCGGTGGCCTGACTGGTTTGCCGGGTGCTGAATATAGAAAGGGGAACCTCGCGGTTCCCCTTTTGCATGCTTGTGCGGTAGTCGCTGATTACAGCATCTGCTTGAGGCGATAGAGCAGGTCCAGTGCCTGACGGGGAGTGAGCTCGTCCGGGCGCACTGCTTCCAGCTCTTCCACCACCGGATGAGGCTGCGGGGCGAGAGTCACCGGAGCCGGGCGGCTTTCACCTGCGGCGACCGGAGTGGCGCTCTCCAGCTCATGCAGTTTGTGACGGGCCTGCTGGATCACCGATCTCGGCACCCCCGCCAGTGCGGCAACTTGCAGACCGTAGGAGCGGCTGGCAGCCCCCTCCTGCACCGCGTGCATAAAGGCGATGGTGTCGCCGTGCTCCACCGCATCGAGGTGGACGTTGGCCAGCCCGCTCATCAGCTCCGGCAAGCGGGTCAGCTCGAAGTAGTGGGTGGCAAACAGGGTGTAGGCGCCGATCTTGCTCGCCAGCTGTTCGGCGCAGGCCCACGCCAGCGAGAGGCCGTCGTAGGTGCTGGTGCCGCGGCCAATTTCGTCCATCAACACCAGACTGCGGGCGGTGGCGTTGTTGAGGATATTGGCGGTCTCGGTCATCTCCACCATAAAGGTGGATCTTCCTGAGGCCAGATCATCCGAGGCTCCGATGCGGGTGAAGATGCGGTCGATGGGGCCGATGCGGGCGCTGTCGGCCGGCACGAAGGCGCCGATGTGGGCCAGCAGCACGATCAGCGCGGTCTGGCGCATGTAGGTCGATTTACCGCCCATGTTGGGGCCTGTGATGATCAGCATCCGCCGCTCCCGCTCCAGCCGGATAGGGTTGGCGATAAAGGGATCTGTCATCACCTGCTCCACCACCGGATGGCGGCCCGCCTCGATGATGATCTGATCCTCATCGATGAGGGTCGGGCAGCGGTAGTCGAGGGTCTCGGCCCGCTCGGCCAGGTTGGCCAGCACGTCCAGCTCCGCCAGTGCGGCGGCGGAATCCTGCAGATCGCCGAGATGGGGCAGCAGGGCATCGAGCAGCTCTTCGTAGAGCCGTTTCTCCAGCGCCAGCGCCTGGGACTGGGCGGTGAGTACCTTGTCCTCGTACTTCTTCAGCTCATCGATGATGTAGCGTTCGTTGTTCTTGAGGGTTTGACGGCGGATGTAGTGGGCCGGCACCAGATGGCTGTTGGCGCGGCTCACCTCGATATAGAAGCCGTGCACCTTGTTGTAACCCACCTTGAGGGTGTTGATGCCGGTCAGCAGCTTCTCCCGCTCCTCGATGCGGGCGAGGCTGGCGGTGGCGCCGTTGGCGAGATCCCGCAGCTCGTCCAGCTCCTGATTGAAGCCGTCACGGATGACGCCACCATCGCGGATCAGCACCGGCGGCACCTCTATCACCGCACGTTCCAGCAGGTCGAGCAGCTCGGGGAAGGTGCTGGCACGCTCGGCCAGTTGTTGCACCGCTTCGTGCTCGTTGTCCGCCAGCAGGCGCTGCAACTCGGGTAACTGGGCGAAGGCCTGACGCAGGCGGGTGAGGTCTCGCGGGCGGGCCGAGCGCAGGGCGAGGCGCGCCAGCACCCGCTCCACATCACCCACCTGACGCAGCAGGTTGCCCAACTCGTCATAGAGGTTCTGCTCGATGAGCTCCTTGATGGTGCTCTGGCGACCTTTCAGGATCACCCGATCGCGGATCGGCTGGTGGATCCAGCGCTTGAGCAGGCGGCTGCCCATGGGAGTGGCGGTGCGATCCAGCACCTCGGCCAGGGTATTTTCATAGCCACCGGCCAGGTTCTGGGTCAGCTCCAGATTGCGGCGGGTGGCGGCATCCATGATGACCGCGTGATCCGGCTGCTCGAGGCGCACGTTGCGGATGTGGGGCAGGGCGGTGCGCTGGGTGTCCTTGACGTACTGCATCAGACAACCGGCAGCGCACAGGGCGGTCTCGCTCTTGTCGACGCCAAAGCCCACCAGATCCTGGGTGCCGAACTGCTGGCAGAGCAGCTTGCGGGCGGTGCCCAGCTCAAACTCCCACTCCGGGCGGCGACGCAGGCCGCGGCGACCCTCGATATGGTGCAGGAACTCGAACGATTCGGGATAGAGCAGCTCGGCCGGATTGGTGCGCTGCAGCTCTGCCAGCAGGGTCTCTTCCTTCTCGAACTGGTTGATGAAGAAGCGGCCGGAGCCGATGTCCATGGTGCCATAGCCGAAGCGGCGGCCATCGTGATAGACGGCGGCGATCAGGTTGTCCTGCCGCTCGCTGAGCAGCGCCTCGTCGGAGACGGTGCCCGGGGTGATGATGCGAATGACCTTGCGCTCCACCGGCCCCTTGCTGGTGGCGGGATCCCCCACCTGTTCGCAGATGGCGGCCGACTCGCCGAGCTGTACCAGTTTGGCCAGATAGCCCTCGATGGCGTGATAGGGCACCCCCGCCATCGGGATGGGGCTGCCAGCCGACTGGCCGCGCTTGGTCAGGGAGATGTCGAGCAGTTGGGAGGCCTTGCGGGCATCGTCATAGAACAGCTCGTAGAAGTCGCCCATCCGGTAGAACAGCAGGATCTCCGGGTTCTCGGCCTTGAGGCCAAGGTACTGCTGCATCATGGGCGTGTGGGCGCTCAGATTGGCGCCGGGAGCGGAGCTTGTGGCGCCGCTGGCTTGGTGTTGTGCGGTCATGTTCTGTTCCAGAAGGGGCCTCTGCGGGCCAGTGTCTGCGGTGATGAGTCTTGGGCTTGATGGCGCCATTCTACACATAAGCGCCGCGACGGGGGAGCGGGTGTTCCGGGCGCGGTTGCTCTGCGCTATTGAAGGCATGACACCGGTGCTGCACATCACATTGCGGCAGGCAAGGGCGGTCTGCCGTGGTTGCGGGCGGCGCTAGCGGGATCGCATAATGTGCCTCTTGAGCGGATCAGAAGGAGTCGTGATGAAACTGGATGCAGAGATAGAGCACCTTGCCATCGAGTTGGGACGGGCCCTTGGCCAGCGGGGCTGGCTGGCGGCGACCGCCGAATCCTGTACCGGCGGCGGGGTGGCTACTGCTATTACCGACATCGCGGGCAGCTCCGGCTGGTTCGATCGCGGTTTTGTCACCTACACCAACGAGGCCAAGCAGCAGATGTTGGGGGTGAGCAGCGAGAGCCTTGAACAGCACGGTGCAGTGAGCGAGGCTGTGGTGCTGGAGATGGCCCGCGGCGCGCTGGCTCACTCGTCTGCCTCCATCAGCGTTGCTATCAGTGGCATCGCCGGCCCCGGCGGCGCCACTGAGGGCAAGCCGGTCGGCACCGTCTGGTTCGCCTGGGCCGACCGCAATGGCAGTCACCACTCCCTGCTGGCCCGCTTCGACGGAGATCGCCGACAGGTACGCCAGCAGGCGGTGAGACAGGCCTTGTCGGGTCTGTTGGCCCTGCTCAGATAAATTGGGCTTGATACTGTATGAATAGACAGTATACTTAGCCCGACTTCACTTCTTACTCACGATTTCCAGCGGAGATTGGCATGGATCAGAACAAACAGAAGGCACTGGCGGCTGCGCTGGGTCAGATTGAAAAGCAGTTCGGCAAAGGTTCCATCATGCGTCTGGGCGACAGCAAGACCATGGATATCGAAGCCATCTCTACCGGTTCCCTCTCACTGGACGTGGCGCTGGGCATTGGCGGTCTGCCGTGTGGCCGTATCGTCGAGATCTACGGCCCGGAATCTTCCGGTAAAACCACCCTCACCCTGCAGGTGATCGCGGAAGCCCAGAAGAAAGGCAAAACCTGTGCCTTCGTCGATGCGGAACACGCCCTCGACCCTATCTATGCTGCCAAGCTGGGCGTCAACGTCGACGACCTGCTGATCTCCCAGCCGGATACCGGTGAACAGGCGCTGGAGATCTGCGACATGCTGGTTCGCTCCAATGCGGTTGACGTCATCATCGTCGACTCCGTGGCTGCCCTGACGCCGAAAGCGGAAATCGAAGGGGAGATGGGTGACTCCCACGTTGGTCTGCAGGCCCGTCTGATGTCCCAGGCGCTGCGCAAGCTGACTGCCAACATCAAGAACGCCAACTGCCTGTGCATCTTCATCAACCAGATCCGGATGAAGATCGGCGTTATGTTCGGTAGCCCGGAGACCACTACCGGTGGTAACGCGCTCAAGTTCTACGCCTCCGTGCGTCTGGATATCCGTCGTATCGGCGCCATCAAGGAAGGCGACGAAGTGGTCGGTAACGAGACTCGCGTCAAAGTGGTCAAGAACAAAGTTGCCCCGCCCTTCAAGCAGGCTGAATTCCAGATCTTCTACGGTGCCGGTATCTCCAAAGAGGGCGAGCTGGTGGATCTCGGCGTCAAGCACAAGCTGATCGACAAGGCGGGTGCCTGGTACAGCTACAACGGCGAGAAGATCGGTCAGGGCAAGGCCAACGTGATGAAGCTGTTCGCCGAGAACAAGGTGATGGCTGGTGAAGTGGAAGCCCGTCTGCGCGAGCTGCTGCTCTCCGGTGCCGTGCCAGTCGATGACAAGGCTGCACCGGTTGAGGCAGACGAGTTCGATGCCGAAAGCGAACAAGAGTTCGAATAAGGAACAAAGGAAGGCCGGGTAGATACCCGGCCTTGTTATTTATGATGGTTGATGAATCCGTTACCGAACCGGTCGAGCCTGCCGAACCGACCTTTGCCGAACAGCTGGCCGCTGCCCGTGCTTATGCCATGCGCAGTCTGGCCCGTCGCGAGAGTGCCGAGTCAGAGCTGGCCAACCGGCTGCGCCAGCAGGGCTTCAATGAAGAGGTGATCGAGGCGGTGGTCGACTACTGCCGCGGTTACAACTGGGTCAATGACGAACGTTACGGCGGTATGGCTGTACGGGCCGGTGCCGCCAAGGGCCATGGCCCCATCAAGATCCGTTTCGATCTGCGCCGCAAGGGGCTCGACGATATGCAGATTGATACCGCATTCGAGCAACCCGAGCTGGACTGGTTCGAACTGGCGTTTGCCCTGCTCGAACGGCGAGCCCGGGTGGCCGATCTGGCGGATTTCAAGCTGCGGATGAAGTGGCTCAAATATCTGCTGGGGCGCGGCTTTACCCAGGATCAGGCCCGTTATGCCATCTCGGCCCTGCAGGAGCGGGAGGAGTAACGCCACTGCGTGGCAAAAGTCGTTTCACCTCTCCTTGTGGCAGGTTTTTCCTGCTCGCTCAGTAGCTTGCGCGCACAATCCCGAAAAAGCGGCCTTTTGTTCATCTCATCCCTCTTTATGCGCTGCTTTTTTGCCTCTCGACAGTGAAAAAAGCCACTGTGGGCAGCGGCGCTCTTATCTGGCCCGTTTATGTGCGCTTTTTCGCCCGTGGCGGCCCTGTCCGTTTTACTTTACCCCGCAGAAAACTTACATTAATGCGGTTAAAAGTCCGTATTCGAATCAAGCAGGATTTTCCATGTATATGTCCACGTCAGAGATTCGCGCTGCGTTTCTCGAGTATTTCCGTTCCCAGGGGCACCAGGTTGTCTCCTCCAGCTCGCTGGTACCGCATAACGACCCGACCCTGTTGTTTACCAACGCGGGTATGAACCAGTTCAAGGACGTGTTCCTTGGCGCAGACAAGCGTGCCTACAATCGCGCGACGACTTCCCAGCGTTGCGTGCGTGCTGGTGGTAAGCACAACGATCTGGAAAACGTCGGCTATACCGCTCGTCACCACACCTTCTTTGAAATGCTGGGTAACTTCAGCTTCGGTGACTACTTCAAGCAGGATGCCATCAAGTTTGCATGGGGCTTCCTGACCGAGGTGCTGCAGCTGCCGAAAGAGCGCCTGCTGGTGACCGTCTACGCGACTGACGATGAAGCTTTCGATATCTGGGAAAAAGAGGTCGGTGTCCCGGCCGATCGCATCGTGCGCATCGGTGACAACAAGGGTGCCCCTTACGCTTCCGACAACTTCTGGGCCATGGGCGATACCGGCCCGTGCGGTCCCTGCACCGAGATCTTCTATGACCACGGCGATCACATCTGGGGTGGCCGTCCCGGCTCACCGGAAGAGGATGGCGACCGTTTCATCGAGATCTGGAACGTGGTCTTCATGCAGTTCAACCGTCAGGCTGACGGCACCATGGAGCCGCTGCCGCGTCCGTCCGTGGATACCGGCATGGGTCTGGAGCGTATCTCCGCCATCATGCAGGGTGTGCACTCCAACTACGAAATCGACATCTTCCAGGCGCTGATCAAGAAAGCGGCCGAGATTGTCGGCACCACCGATCTGAGCAACCAGTCCCTGCGCGTCATCGCTGACCACATCCGCTCCTGCGCCTTCCTGGTGGCAGATGGCGTGATGCCGTCCAACGAAGGTCGTGGCTATGTGCTGCGTCGCATCATCCGCCGCGCCGTGCGTCACGGCCGCAAGCTGGGGGCCACCGACGTCTTCTTCTACAAACTGGCTGCCGAGCTGGCGGTGCAGATGAAGGATGTCGCTGCCGAGCTGATCGCCCAGCTGCCGCTGGTCGAGCGCGTGCTGCGCATCGAAGAGGAGCAGTTCGTCCGCACGCTGGATCGCGGTCTGCTGCTGCTGGAAGATGCTCTGGCCAACCTGGGCGATGCCAAGGTTATTCCGGGCGAAGTGGTGTTCAAGCTCTACGACACTTACGGCTTCCCGGCCGACCTGACTGCCGACGTGGTGCGCGAGCGCGAGATCGGCATCGATGAAGAGGGCTTCAAGGCCGAGATGGAGAAGCAGCGTGCTCGCGCCAAAGAAGCCTCCAGCTTCGGCGTGAACTACAACGAGATGCTCAAGCTCGACTTCGAGACCCCCTTCACCGGTTACAAGACTCTGACCGAGCGTACCCGCGTGGTTGGTATCTACAAGGGTGTGGAAGAGGTGAGCGGTCTTATCGCCGGTGACGAAGCGGTCATCGTGCTGGAAGAGACCCCTTTCTACGCCGAGTCCGGCGGCCAGATCGGCGACAGCGGTACCCTGAAAGTGGACGACGGCATCTTTGCCGTAACCGACACCCTGAAAGCGGGCAAGGCGATCATCCACAAGGGCTACATGGAGCTGGGCACCCTGGAGAAAGGGGCCGAGGTCGAGGCCGTGGTAGACGCTGACCGTCGTCAGGCTATCGCCCTGAACCACTCCGTGACTCACCTGCTGCACGCAGCTCTGCGTCAGGCACTGGGCGAGCACGTCACCCAGAAAGGTTCTCTGGTTGGAGCCGAGCGCATGCGTTTCGACTTCTCCCACTTCGAGGGGCTGACCATGGCGACCATTCGCCGGGTCGAGGAGCTGGTCAACAACCAGATCCGCGCCAACCACGAAATCACCACCCAGCTGATGGATCTGGAAGCGGCCAAGTCCGCCGGTGCCATGGCGCTGTTTGGTGAAAAATATGAAGACGACGTGCGTGTAGTGCGCATGGGTGACTACTCCACCGAGCTGTGCGGCGGTACTCACGCCAAGCGCACCGGTGATATCGGCTTCTTCAAGATCATTGCCGAGAGCGGCATCGCAGCTGGCGTGCGCCGTATCGAAGCGGTGACCGGCAAAGCTGCCATCGACTTCATGCATCAGGTTGGCGAGCAGATCGAAGAGGCTGCTGCACTGGTGAAAGGTGATCAGTTCTGCATCGCCGACAAGGTTCGCCAGATGCTGGACAAGGCCAAGATGATGGAGCGCGAGCTGGAGCAGCTCAAGGCCAAGCTGGCCGCTCAGGCCGGTAACGACCTGCTGGGTCAGGTGATCGAGATCAACGGTCAGAAGGTGCTGGTTGCGGCGCTGGAAGGGGCCGATCCGAAATCCCTGCGCGGCATGCTGGACGAGCTGAAGAACCAGATGAAGTCCGGTGTTGTACTGCTGGCCACCTGTGCCGACGGCAAGGTCAACCTGATCGCCGGCGTCACCAACGACCTGACCGGCAAGGTCAAGGCCGGTGAGCTGGTCAATCTGGTTGCCCAGCAGGTGGGTGGCAAAGGTGGTGGCCGTCCGGACATGGCACAGGCGGGTGGTACCCAGCCTGAGGCGGTGCCGGCAGCGCTGCAATCCGTTCACTCCTGGCTGGAAGAGCGCCTGTAATCGGGCGAGGTGATCTGTGGCACTCTATGTACAGAAGTACGGCGGCACCTCGGTCGGCACACTGGAGCGGATCGAGGCGGTAGCTGAGCGGGTCGAGCAGACCCGCGCCCTGGGACACGACGTGGTGGTGGTTGTCTCCGCCATGTCGGGCGAAACCAACCGGTTGCTGGGCATGGCCCAGCAACTGGATCCTGATGCCAACCGGCGGGAGATGGATGTACTGGTCTCCACCGGTGAGCAGGTCACCATAGCGCTGCTGGCGATCGCGTTGAACAAACGCGGTTGTCCTGCGGTCTCAATGACCGGTGATCAGGTACGGATTCACACCGATTCCGCCTATGGCAAGGCGCGCATCACCCACATCGACACCGAGCTGGTTCATGCCGAACTGGCTGCGGGCAAGGTGGTGGTGATCGCCGGTTTCCAGGGCCGTGACGAGCATAACGCCATCACGACGCTGGGCCGCGGCGGTTCGGATACCACGGCGGTTGCCGTGGCAGCGGCCATCAAGGCCGATGAGTGCCAGATCTTTACCGATGTGGATGGGGTATACACCACGGATCCGCGCATCGAGCCCAAGGCGCGTCGTCTCGACACCATCACCTTCGAGGAGATGCTGGAGATGGCCAGTCTCGGCGCCAAGGTGCTGCAGATCCGCTCGGTGGAGTTTGCGGGCAAGTACCGCGTCCCGCTGCGGGTGCTGTCGAGCTTTATCGATGGAGAGGGAACCTTAATCACATATGGAGGTGATAGGATGGAAGCTCCCCTGGTATCCGGGATCGCTTTTAACCGCAACGAGGCCAGCCTGACCATTCTGGGCGTGCCGGACAGACCAACCGTTGCCGCGCAGATCCTGAATCCGATCAGCGACGCCAACATTGATGTCGACATGATTGTGCAGAACACCCTGGGAGATGGCACCGCCGACTTCACCTTCACGGTGAATCGTGATGATTATCGCCGCGCCCGGGCGCTGTTGGAGGAGACCGCCACCGAACTTGGCGCCTCCTGCGTGCAGGGAAATGGCGAGATTGCCAAGGTCTCCATTGTCGGTGTCGGCATGTGGAACCATCCCGGTGTTGCGCGCACCATGTTCAAGGTATTGGGCGAGGAGGGGATCAACATGCAGTTGATCTCGACCTCTGAAATCAAAATCTCTGTGGTGATTGACGAGAAGTATCTGGAGTTGGCGGTGCGAGCCCTGCACGCGGCTTTCGGGTTGGATCAGGCACCGCAAGAGCAGCCCTTGGGCTAACAATCTCTGATTGATTTAGTTTCAACCATTTACCATATCGGTATCTTTGTTAGATAATGTCGCATATCGATATAAAAACAAAACAGGATACAGGAGCAAGCGAATGCTTATTTTGACTCGTCGTGTTGGGGAAACCCTGATGATTGGTGATGAAGTGACTGTCACCGTACTGGGCGTTAAAGGCAACCAGGTCCGTATCGGTGTTAACGCGCCGAAAGAGGTCTCCGTACACCGCGAAGAGATCTACCAGCGCATCCAGGCCGAGAAAGTTCCGGGCCAACCGGGCTTCTAAGCCACTTTCATGGCTGTGACAAGGCGACACCTCATGTGTCGCCTTTTGTTTTTCCGGCCCCCTGAAATCGCCCTGCAGGGCGCGAAACTGCGGGATAAGTGCCGATATTGTTTGAATATTCCACGCTTTGACCAAATGCTGAGCGAACGCACTTTTTTCTCCAAAAAAGTGTTTGACTAAAAATCCCTGTGAAGTATTATCAGCCCCGCAAACGGAGAGGTGGCCGAGAGGCTGAAGGCGCTCCCCTGCTAAGGGAGTATGCGGCTTATACCCGCATCGGGGGTTCGAATCCCCCCTTCTCCGCCATTTGCGCCCGTAGCTCAGCTGGATAGAGTACCTGGCTACGAACCAGGTGGTCAGAGGTTCGAATCCTCTCGGGCGCACCATATTACGACTCAAGCAAGAGTCATGTGTTGACCATCAGCAAGTCGACACTTTGGAAAAGGCTTACTGATAAGTAAGCTTTTTTTATCGTTTTAAAACAGGGCGCCCGTAGCTCAGCTGGATAGAGTACCTGGCTACGAACCAGGTGGTCAGAGGTTCGAATCCTCTCGGGCGCACCATTTAAAACGACACAACGATTTATGAGCGCCCGTAGCTCAGCTGGATAGAGTACCTGGCTACGAACCAGGTGGTCAGAGGTTCGAATCCTCTCGGGCGCACCATTTTTCAAGCAATACACAAAAGTTTGTGAGCGCCCGTAGCTCAGCTGGATAGAGTACCTGGCTACGAACCAGGTGGTCAGAGGTTCGAATCCTCTCGGGCGCACCATATTTCAAGCAGTACCAAAAGTTTATGAGCGCCCGTAGCTCAGCTGGATAGAGTACCTGGCTACGAACCAGGTGGTCAGAGGTTCGAATCCTCTCGGGCGCACCATACAGACAGCCTCGACTTCGGTCGGGGCTGTTTTTTTATGGGCGACATTTAGCTTTTTGGTACAGATTCGTGTTCGCGTTATAGCGGCTGGATGGCCTTCCAGTCTGTTCTTGTCCTCTTTCAGACCCCCTTCTGTTATTGCGTCGCGATCTTCTGAACGGTGCAACCCCTTGCCACCCTTTACCTCATCTATAGGCGCGCTGTATGCCTGCTGTTGCTGCGGGGGACTGCGCGCAGCTCATTACTCAGGGTTTGGCTATCAACATCCTGCAAGGCCTGCAGAGGCGTTCTGCGGGCAATAAAAAAGGATGCCGCAGCATCCTTTTGTGTTGAGATATTTACTCAGCTTTTCAGCCATTTGCGAATTCGGTTGGCATCGCCGATGGGGGTGCGCTTGCCCACCGAGTTGAGCAGCACGATGGCGAGCTCGCGGCTGTCCGGTTTGGCGCGCATCACCAGACAGCGCCCCGCTTCGTCAGTGAAGCCGGTCTTGGAGAGGCGCACGTCCCAATCCGGGTTTTTCACCAGCGGGTTGGTGTTGTTGAACATCAGGCTATAGGCGGGGGCGCTGAAGCGCATCTCCCGGTTCTCATCCTGAGTGAACTGACGGATCAGCGGCTGACGATAGGCGGCGGCGGCCAGCTTGCCCAGATCCTGGGCGGTAGAGACGTTGCGGGTGGAAAGGCCGGTGGAGTCGTAGAAGTGGGTATTACGCATACCCAGCTGTCTGGCCTTGTTGTTCATGGCCCGCACGAAGGCGCTGCGACCGCCCGGATAGTGACGCGCCAGTGCCGAGGCCATCCGGTTTTCGGAGGACATCAATGCCAGATGCAGGGCGTCGCGGCGGGTCACCTTGGTGCCCATGCGGATGCGGGAGTGAGTGTGTTTGACCCGATCCAGATCGTTCTTGTCGACCGTGATGGTCTGGTTGAGATTCTGTTTGGCATCCAGCACCACCAGCGCTGTCATCAGCTTGGTGAGGGAGGCGATGGGACGCACCTTGGTGGCATTCTTCTGGTAGAGCGTCTTGCCCGTTTTTACATCCACGACCAGGGCGCTGCTCGAGCGTACTTCCAGTTTGGCAGGGTTGGGTGCCGCGCTGACCGCAGGCAATCCCAACATTCCCATCAACCCGACAACCAGCGCTGCTGCGCGAATCCGACACCACATACAACCGACTCCGTTCCCATCCAAAAAAAGGCGCTAGATTCACTCATTTTTACCCCGGCTTTACAAGGGCCGAGCGGGACTATTTCTGCTATTTGCGCGAAATTGGCGATCAAAAAAGCCCTCTGGCGAGGGCTTTCGGGTCGGGCGTTGGGCGAGGGGTCAATCCCGCGGCTGCGCAGCCCTGCGTTTGCTGATCCAGCGCCAGACCAGCGCCACCATGCCACCCAGCAGCAGGGCCACCGGCAGATAGATGATGATGTTGAAGAACTGGGTCTGGTATTCGGCGGCCAGCTTGGTGTGGCTCAGGTAGTAGCCAAACCCGACCAGCGGGCAGATCCACATGATGGAGCTGATCAGATTGACGATGAGAAAGCGCCCCTGGGGCAGCTCGGTGGCACCGACGATGTAGGGGTAGGCGGTGCGCACGAAGGCGATATAGCGCGCGGTGATCAGGGTGATGATCCCGTACTTGTCCAGCAGGTGGTAGACCTTCTGCTGGTGTCGCTCTTCCACATGGGACATCAGCCGATGGTAGAGCTGGGTGTGGCCAAGGAAGCGCCCCTGCATGTAACCGAGCCAGGTGCCGACAAAGGTGGCCATGATCAACAGCGGGATCACCCCGAGAGACAATACATCCTGATAGATGAGTACGCCGGTGAGGATCAGCAGGCTGTCACCGGGCAGAAAGGCGGTAGGGATGAATCCGTTTTCCAGTACCAGAAACGTCAGAATCACACCACAGATCATGAAGGCCATCTTGGGATCGGAAAGTGTGTTCAGATCGTGATTCATAAAGGCGTGAGCCAGTTGGTAAAACTGCTCCATACTTGCAAACTCCGCAGGTTAGCTGGGTTGATCGGTCAAGGGCATGGCGAGCACCTTGTCGATGCGCAGGCCATCCATGTCAACAATTTCCAGTTGCCACTGTTCCAGTGTCACCAGGTCTCCGGTTTGTGGAACACGACCAAGGAGCAGCATGATAAGCCCTCCGAGGGTGTGATAGTGATGTTTTTCTTCTTCTGGCAGACGAACCAGCTCCAGACAGTCCTTCAACTCGGGCAGCGGGATCAGGCCATCGAGCAGCCAGCTGCCGTCGGCGCGCCGGAATGCCCAGTTGTCCTCGCCATCCTCCTGTTGGAAATCCCCCGCCAGCGCCTCCAGCAGATCCTGCTGGGTGACCAGCCCCTGCAGCTCGCCATATTCGTCCACCACCAGCGCCATCTGTTCGCTGTGGGTGCGGAAGTGGTTGAGCAGCTCGACGCCGTTGAGGGTTTCGGGCAGCAGGCTGCCCTCCTGGGTCAGGGCAGCCAGATCGATGGGCTCCCCCTTGATATAGGCGTGCAGCACCTTGTTGACATTGATGATACCCACCAATTCTGACAGGTTGCCGTCGCAGACCGGAAAATAGCTGTGGCGATACTCCACCAGTCGCTGCAGGTTGGTCTCCAGCGGCAGCGCCAGATCCAGATAGCGGATATCGCTGCGCGGCACCATCAGGGAGGAGAGGCTGCGCTCGTCGAGACGGAAGACGTTGCGCAGCATGGTGTGTTCATGATCCTCGATCACCCCGGCTTCAGAGCCCTCCACCAGCATGGCGTGGATCTCCTCCTCGGTGACGTTGGCGCTGCCGTTCTGGTTGACCCGCAGCAGCCGCAGGCTGGCATTGGTAGAGGCCGACAGCAGCCAGACGAAGGGGCGGGTCAGGGTGGCGAGCCAGTGCATGGGGCGGGCCACCAGACAGGCGATGCGCTCGGCATTGAGCTGGCCGAGGCGCTTGGGCACCAGCTCCCCCACCACGATGGAGAGGTAAGTAACCACCACCACCACGATGATGGTGGCGATCAGGCCACTGCTCTTGGCCGGGAGCCCCCACTCCTGCAACCAGAGGGAGAAGGGCTGGGCCAGCAGGGATTCGCCGTAGATACCGTTGAGCAGACCGATGCTGGTAATGCCGATCTGGACGGCAGAGAGAAAATGGGTCGGGTCTTCGCCCAGTTTGAGGGCAATGGCGGCGGAGCGGTTGCCTTCAGAGGCAAGCTTGCCGAGGCGAGCCTTGCGTGCGGTGACGATGGCGATTTCTGACATGGCGAAGACGCCATTAAGCAAAATCAATCCCAGCAGGATCAATATTTCCATACAGCAACAGCACTCCTTGAGTGGATAAGATCGCTGGCAGTGTAATGAATTTGGCGGCGATGCGCTTGTGAAAGCGGGTGATCCGGCTCGCTAATTTGATGACAGCGCTTTGTGGTGGCTGAAAAAGATGGCCGGAAAAGGGAAGGATGACCCCGCCAAACGGCGTAATGGGCGAGGCAGCATTGCAGGAGGGAAAAGGGCGGGAAGTCCCGCCCTTGCTTGTCACTTGTCAGGCAACCGTTGTCAGAACTGCTGGAACCAGCGCTGGATCTGGGCCGGGTCTTTGCTCTGGGTCAGGGAGAGCATCAGCAGCACCCGCGCTTTCTGCGGGTTGAGAGTGCCGGAGGCCACGAAGCCGTACTTGGCATCATCGATCTCGGCATCCAGGGTGGTGGCGCCGGTCGGCACGCGGGCGGAGCGCACGACGCGGATGCCATCCTTGCTCGCCTTGGCCAGGGTATCGAACAGGGTGTGGTAGAGATTGCCGTTACCCACCCCGGCGCTGACGATGCCGTCGAACTTGGCATCCACCATCGCCTTGGCCGGCAAGTCGGTGGCGTTGGCGTAGCTGTAGACGATGCCAACTTGCGGCAGCTTGTCGAGCTTGCTCACGTCAAACGGCGTCTTGCTGGTGTGCAGACGAGCCGGGCTGCGCTGATAGTCGATCTTGCCGTTGTGGATGTAACCCAGCGGGCCAAAGTTGGGGGAAGCGAAGGTCTGCACCCCGGTTGTGTTGGTCTTGGTGACGTCGCGGGCATCCAGCACGGTGTCGTTCATCGCCACCATCACGCCACGGCCCTTGGAGCTCGGGTCGGAAGCAGTCACTACGGCGTTGTAGAGGTTGAGCGGGCCATCAGCACTCATGGCGGTGGAGGGGCGCATGGCGCCAACCAATACCACCGGCTTGTCGCTCTTGACGGTCAGATTGAGGAAGTAGGCGGTCTCTTCCATGGTGTCGGTGCCGTGGGTGATGACAATGCCATCCACGTCATCCTTGGCCAGCAGCTCGTTGACCCGTTTGGCCAGCTTAAGCCACACCTCGTCGTTCATGTCCTGGGAGCCGATCTTTACCACCTGCTCTCCCTGCACATCGGCCACGTTTTTCATCTCGGGCACGGCGGCGATCAGGGTTTCGATGGCCACCTTGCCAGCCTCGTAGTTGGACTGGGTAGCCGACTGGCCAGCCCCGGCAATGGTGCCGCCGGTTGCCAGAATATGGACGTTGGGCAGCGCCATCGCCATGGGGGAGAGGGTCAGGCCGACGACGGCGGCGAGCAGGGTCTTGCGGATCGGTAGGGTCATGCTGCAAATCCTTGTGGTTGGAATAATCGCAGCAAGTTTGCCCGTTTAATAACCCGGGTCTGTGATAAAACTCACCAAAAGACAGGTGAGTACAGATTTTTAACCTGTTTTATACCTCTATGGAGATAATTTAACTCGCAGAAAAACCCTTGGCTTCGAGCAGGGCGATCAGCTCGGCCTTGCTCAGATCGCTCTCGATGACGGCCTTGCTGCTGGCGAAATCGACGGTTGCGGTGGTGACCGCAGGCTGGGCCAGCAGCACTTTTTGCAGACTGGCGGCGCAGCCACCGCAGGACATGCCGGACACTGTGAGTTCGATGGTCATGGGATATCTCCTTTGTTGATGGGCGCCAGCCTAAAGCTGCCGCCTCCGGCAAGGTCAAGCCGTCAGTACATCAACCCTAGGTAGTTCATCAGAGTCGCCCCGAGGCTGGTAGTAACCAGCGAACCGAGGGTGGTGGTGGCGATGATGTTTGCGGCCAGCACGCTGTCGCCCCCCATGGCACGGGTCATCACATAGCTGGCGGCGGCAGTCGGGGTAGCGCTGATGAGGAACAGAATACCCAGCTCCAGATGGCTGAAGCCGAGCAGTGCTGCCCCAAGAGTGAACGCAGCCGGAATGAGGCAGAGCCGCATGATGCTGGCCCAGCCCGCAATGGCTGCACCACCACGCAGAGCATCCAGGCTGAGGGAGGCGCCGGTGCAGAGCAGCGCCAGCGGCAACGTCATGTTGGCGAAGTAGCTGCCGGCGGTGAGCAACAGTTGCGGCATCTTGATACCGAGCAGGGTAAAGGGCAGCGCCGCCACAATGGCGATGATCAACGGATTCTTGATGATACCGAGCAGAATGGGGCGAATGCCGGTGGCACCGCCGAGACTGCGGGTGAGGGTGATCACCGCGAGAATGTTGTAGAGCACGGTCACCGCGCCGACATAGAAGGCCGCCGCCCCCAACCCTTCGTGGCCGTAGGCGTTTTGCACATAGGCGAGCCCGATAATGGCGCTGTTGCCGCGAAAGCTCCCCTGCACGAAGATGCCGCGCAGCCGCTGCTCCCCGATAAAACGTCCGGCCAGCAGCTCCAGCACCAGATAGCTGATAACGGTGGCGAGCAGGCCATAGCTGATAAACCAGAGGCTCGGCATGGTGGCGAAGTTGGTACCCAGAATACTGAGAAAGAGCAGAGCGGGCAGGGTGACCTGAAACACCAGTCGCGAGGCGGATTCGGTAAAGGGATCCGGCAGCAGCCCCAACCGCTTGAGCAAGATGCCGAGCAGCAGCACCACGCAGATGGGGCCTGTGATGGAGAGGGAGAAGAGCAGACTGGCCAGCAGATCCATGATGGGCATCCTGTGCTGTGCCCACACACCCTGACGGCGGGGCAAAAAGGGCATTCTAACGCCATGGGCTTGTATTCACAGGGGTTAATCACAACAATGTGGGCAATTCCACCGCCTAGCCTCCTGTGAGCCAATTCATGGACAAGAAACTGACCATCCTCGATATCGCCAGACTGAGTGGCGTCGGCAAGTCGACCGTCTCCCGGGTGCTCAACCAGGATCCCAAGGTGAAGCAGGAGACCCGCGAGCGGGTGGAGCAGGTCATCGCCGAGCACGGCTTCGTGCCGAGCAAATCGGCGCGGGCCATGCGCAGCCAGAGCCAGCAGGTGGTGGGGATCATCGTCTCGCGGCTCGACTCCAGCTCGGAGAATCAGGCGGTGCGCGGCATGCTGGAGACCCTCTACCAGCGTGGCTACGATGCCGTGCTGATGGAGAGCAAGTTCTCCCCCGCCAAGGTGCAGGAGCATCTGGCGGTGCTGGAGCGGCGCGGGGTGGATGGCATTATCCTGTTCGCCTTCAATGACTTGGACTATGCCGCCATGACGCCGCTGAAAGAGAAGCTGGTGCTGGTCGCTCGTGAATATCCCGGTTTCTCCTCGGTCTGCTTTGACGACGCCGGTGCGGTGCGCACCATGCTGGCGCAACTGGCAAGCCGTGGCGCCCGCGACATCGCCTATCTGGGGGTGGATGCCTCGGATCTCACCACCGGCCAGCGCCGCCTCGACGCCTATCTCGCTTACTGCGCAGAGCAGGGGTTGCGCCCGCGCAGCGCCCTCGGCGATCTCAGCCTGCAGAGCGGCTACCGGCTGGCGGCCGAGCTGTTGACGCCCTCCACCCAGGCGCTGGTCTGCGCCAGCGACACCCTCGCCATCGGTGCGGCAAAATACCTGCAAGAACAAGGGCGTAGCGAGGTGCTGGTGACCGGACTTGGCAACAATCCCATGCTCAGTTTCCTCTTCCCCAACGCCCTCAGTCTCGATCTCGGTTACAAAGGGGCGGGGGAGCAGGCGGCGCGTCAGCTGCTCGGCCAGATTGAGCAGGATCAGCCGCCGCTGGTGACTATCGCCCCCTGTCGAACCCTGTGACCCCCATCACTCCGGACTGAACAAAAAGTGCGCTTTTTGTGATGCTGGCCACGAATTGGGAACGTTCCCATTTCGATCTGGCCAGATTGTCGGCATGCTAAATGGGAACGATACCAAAAACGCTCCGGCCGACAGACTGGCTCAAAAGGGCGATACAGACCACTATTCAATGGCGTCACAGAGGGAAGACCCATGTCCAAGATCAACGCACAGCAGCTTGCCACCCTGATCGACAAGATCGGCGGTAAGGAGAACATCGCCACCGTCAGCCACTGCCTGACCCGGTTGCGCTTCGTCCTGAACGATCCGGCCAAGGCCGACAGCAAGGCTATCGAAACCATCCCGGCGGTGAAGGGAAGCTTCACCCAGGGCGGTCAGTTCCAGGTGGTGATCGGTAACGAGGTAGAGCAGTGGTACAAGGCGCTGACCGAGCAGCTCGGCGTCAGCGGTGGTAGCAAGGAGACCGCCAAGCAGGCGGCCCGCCAGAACATGAACCCGCTGGAGCGGGGCATTTCCCATCTGGCGGAGATCTTCGTACCGTTGCTGCCCGCCATCATCACCGGCGGTCTGATCCTGGGCTTTCGCAACGTCATCGGCGACATCAAGATGTTCGACGATGGCACTCACACCCTCACCGAGATCAGCCAGTTCTGGGCTCAGGTACACGCCTTCCTCTGGCTGCTGGGCGAGGCGATTTTCCACTTCCTGCCGGTTGGTGTTTGCTGGTCTGCAGTGAAGAAGATGGGCGGCTCCGAGATCCTGGGTATCGTGCTGGGGGTGACGCTGGTGTCACCGCAGTTGATGAACGCCTACGGCATCGGTCAGCAGACTCCCGAGGTGTGGGACTTCGGCCTGTTCGTGATCCAGAAGGTAGGTTATCAGGCCCAGGTCATTCCGGCGCTGCTGGCGGGTGTCTTCCTGGCCTGGGTTGAGACCAACCTCAAGCGGATCATTCCGGCCTATCTCTATCTGGTGATTGTGCCGTTTGTCTCGCTGCTGCTGGCAGTGATCGTGGCCCACGCCTTTATCGGCCCGTTCGGTCGCTGGATTGGTGATGGCGTCGGTTTCGCTGCCAAGGCCGCCATGACCGGCTCCTTCGCTCCCATCGGTGCCGCCCTGTTCGGTTTCCTCTACGCGCCGCTGGTCATCACCGGCATCCACCACACTACCAACGCGGTGGATCTGCAACTGATGCAGAGCATGGGTGGCACCCCGATTTGGCCGCTGATCGCCCTCTCCAACATCGCTCAGGCGTCTGCGGTCGTCGGCATCATTTTGATTAGCCGCAAGGAGAACGAACGGGAGATCTCGGTACCTGCCGCCATCTCCGCCTACCTCGGGGTGACCGAACCGGCGATGTACGGTATCAACCTCAAGTACAAGTTCCCCATGCTGTGCGCCATGGTGGGCTCCAGCCTAGCGGCCCTCATCTGTGGCTTTGCCGGGGTGATGGCCAACGGCATCGGGGTCGGCGGCCTGCCGGGCATCCTTTCCATCCAGCCGCAATACTGGGCGGTATTTGCCATCGCCATGCTGGTCGCCATCGTGGTGCCGGTGGTGCTGACCCTGCTGGTCTACAAGCGCCAGCAAGCCGCTGGCAAGTTGACCCAAGCCAGCGCCTGACAATGATTATCAGGGCGACCCGCGGGTCGCCCTCTCCATTTCATATTCGAGACAAGAGAAAGACCCATGAGCCAAACACCCTGGTGGCAGAGTGCCGTGAT
>NZ_JBFOCS010000064.1:0-35140 GCF_040907905.1 Aeromonas sp. s13
ATCGAACCTGACTGGCCTGCTCCGGCCAATGTCAGAGCCCTGTCAACTACTCGGGATGGCGGGGTAAGCGAGGGGTTTTTCGCCGGGCTGAATCTGGGCGCCCATGTGGGTGACGAAGCGGCGCGAGTCGAGTCTAACCGCGCCCGCTTGCAGCAGGCGGCCGCCATCCCGGGGCCCCTCAATTGGCTTAATCAGGTGCACGGCACCGTGGTTCATACCGTCAGCCGCGACTATGGCTGTGCGCCGGATGCGGATGCCGCCTGCGCCCATGAGGCGGAGCTGGCCTGCATCGTGATGACCGCCGACTGTCTGCCGGTGCTGTTCTGCGATCGGGCCGGTACCGTGGTGGCCGCCGCCCACGCAGGCTGGCGTGGCCTGAAAGAGGGCGTATTGGAGGCGAGCATCGCCGCCATGGGCTGCGAGCCGGGCGAGATCCTGGCCTGGCTTGGCCCGGCCATCGGCCCCACCGCGTTTGAAGTGGGTGGCGAGGTGCGCGAGGCCTTTATGGCGGAGCAGGCTGAAGCAGAGGCGGCGTTCGTCCCCTCGTCCAATGAGGGGAAATGGCTGGCGGATATCTACCAGCTGGCTCGGCTGCGCCTCGCCCGCGCAGGTGTCACCGCCGTCTATGGTGGCGAATACTGTACCTTCAGCGACAGCGAGCAGTTCTACTCTTATCGTCGCAACGGCCAGACCGGCCGGATGGCCTCCATCATCTGGTTGGCATCCTGATGAAGCTCCCCGCCCTGCATAGTGCAAGGGCGGGGATCCTGCTCTCGCCCCGTCTTGCAGAAAAAATAACCAGCGCCGCCCCTTGAAATAGCCCGTACGGGCCTCATCTTTCATCTCAGAAAGTTATGTTGTTTGCCGCGCAAGCGGCGTCTGCCTGTTTGAAGGGGGAGTGCAATGCGCCTCGATCGCCTTACCAGCAAATTCCAGATTGCTATTTCCGATGCCCAGTCTCTTGCGCTGGGTCGTGATCACCAATTCATCGAACCCGTTCATCTGATGACCGCACTGGTCAATCAGGATGGCGGCTCTATCCGTCCGCTGCTCACCCTGACCGGGATGGATATCAATGCCCTGCGCTCCCGCCTCGGCGAGGAGCTGGATCGCCTGCCGCGCGTCAGCGGCGTGGAAGGGGACGTGCAGCTCTCCAACGGCCTCGGCCGCCTGCTCAACGTCTGCGACAAACTGGCCCAGCAGCGCAAGGATCAGTTCATCTCCTCCGAACTGTTCGTGCTGGCGGCCCTCGACGAGAAGGGGACGCTGGGCGAGCTGTTGCGTGCTCAGGGGCTGACCAAGGAAAAACTCGAAGCGGCCATCGACAAGGTGCGTGGCGGCAAGAAGGTGGAGGATGCCAACGCCGAGGAGAACCGTCAGGCGCTGGAGAAGTACACCATCGATCTGACCGAGCGGGCCGAGATCGGCAAACTTGACCCGGTGATCGGCCGTGATGACGAGATCCGCCGTACCATTCAGGTGCTGCAACGCCGTACCAAGAACAACCCGGTGCTGATCGGTGCCCCCGGTGTCGGTAAAACCGCCATCGTCGAGGGACTGGCCCAGCGCATCATCAACGGCGAAGTGCCGGAAGGGCTCAAAAACAAGCGGGTGCTGTCGCTGGACATGGGGGCGCTGGTGGCCGGTGCCAAGTATCGCGGTGAGTTTGAAGAGCGGCTCAAGGCTGTACTGACCGATCTCGCCAAGGAGGAGGGCAACGTCATCCTCTTTATCGACGAGCTGCACACCATGGTCGGCGCCGGCAAGGGCGAAGGGGCCATGGACGCGGGCAACATGCTGAAACCAGCGCTGGCCCGTGGCGACCTGCACTGCGTCGGAGCCACTACTCTGGATGAGTACCGTCAGTACATCGAGAAGGATGCCGCGCTGGAGCGCCGTTTCCAGAAGGTGCTGGTGGAGGAGCCGACAGTCGAGGATACCATCGCCATCCTGCGCGGCCTGAAAGAGCGTTACGAGCTGCACCACCATGTGCAGATCACCGACCCCGCCATCGTGGCGGCGGCCCAGCTGTCCCACCGCTATATCGCGGATCGCCAGCTGCCGGACAAGGCCATCGATCTCATCGACGAGGCGGCGGCCAGCATCCGGCTGCAGATCGACTCCAAGCCCGAGGCGCTCGATCGCCTCGAGCGGCGCATCATCCAGCTCAAGCTGGAGCAGCAGGCGCTGATGAAAGAGGACGATGACGCCAGCCGCAAACGGCTGGAGCTGATCAATCAGGAGATTGGCGAAAAAGATCGTGAATACAACGAGCTGGACGAGGTGTGGAAGGCCGAGAAGGCCGCCCTTGCCGGCACCCAGCACATCAAGGCGGCTCTGGAGCAGGCCCGTCAGGATCTCGACGTGGCGCGCCGCGCAGGCGACCTGGGCCGGATGTCCGAGCTGCAGTACGGCCGCATTCCGGAGCTGGAGAAACAGCTGGATCTCGCCACTCAGGCCGAGATGCAGGAGACCAGTCTGCTGCGCAACCGGGTCACCGATGTGGAGATCGCAGACGTCCTGGCCCGCTGGACCGGTATTCCGGTCGCCCGCATGCTGGAAGGGGAGCGCGACAAGCTGCTGCGGATGGAAGATCAGCTGCACAGCCGGGTGATTGGTCAGGAAGAGGCGGTCGATGCGGTCTCCAACGCCATTCGTCGCTCCCGTGCCGGTCTCTCCGATCCGAATCGCCCCATCGGCTCATTCCTGTTCCTGGGGCCCACCGGGGTGGGCAAGACCGAGTTGTGCAAGGCGCTGGCGGAGTTCCTGTTTGATACCCAGGATGCCATGGTGCGGATCGACATGTCGGAGTTCATGGAGAAACACAGCGTGGCCCGTCTGGTGGGGGCGCCTCCCGGATACGTGGGTTATGAAGAGGGTGGTTATCTGACCGAGGCGGTGCGCCGTCGTCCCTACTCGGTGATCCTGCTGGACGAGGTGGAGAAGGCGCATCCCGATGTGTTCAACATCCTGTTGCAGGTGCTCGATGATGGCCGCCTGACCGATGGTCAGGGTCGCACCGTCGATTTCCGCAACTCGGTGGTGATCATGACCTCCAACCTCGGGTCGGACCTGATTCAGGAGCACCACTCCGAGAAGGATTACGACGAGATGAAGGCCATGCTGATGGATGTGCTGACCCGCAGTTTCCGGCCGGAATTTATCAACCGGATCGACGAGACGGTGGTGTTCCATCCGCTGGGCGAGGAGCACATCAAGTCCATCGCCCGCATCCAGCTCAAGAGCCTGATGGGGCGTCTCGAGGCTCAGGGTTACGAGGTGGAGGTGAGCGAAGCACTGCTCGAGAAGCTGGTGCATGCCGGGTTCGACCCCGTCTACGGGGCACGACCCCTCAAGCGGGCAATCCAGCAGAAGGTGGAGAACCCGCTGGCGCAGGCGCTGCTCTCCGGCCGCATCGTCCCCGGCAAGAAACTGCTGCTGGGAGCCGACAGCAACGGCCTCACCATGACCCAGTAACCAGTCTCGTATCTATGTTTGCAACGCCAGCCCTCAGGCTGGCGTTGCCATATCTGGGCGATGGAAAATAAAAAAACGGCAATCCGAAGATTGCCGGGAGGAATGTAGTGAAGCGACCTGACGTGGGTTGAGCGGGTCGCAGGGGCAAGCCCCCGATTTCGAAACAAAACCGCTAACGGCCTTGCGTCTTACAGCCTGCCGGGGATGCGCTCGCTCAACCCCGACGGCCACCTGCCTGTTGCCATGCCGGCTGCGATGGCGCCGGCATGGCCTTCATTCGTTACAGCATGCCTTGCACGGCAGATTTCATCTCGGCTGGCCAGACACCAACCTGCACCTGACCGATATGCTCTTTTTGCAGCAGCAGCATGGCCAGGCGGGATTGGCCGATGCCGCCGCCGATGGTCTGCGGCATCCGTGCGGCAAGCAGATCCTGATGCCAGTCGTACTGCAGGCGATCCTCGTCGCCTGTGATGGCCAGCTGACGGCGCAGCGCCTCGGCATCGACCCGGATCCCCATGGAGGAGATCTCGAAGCTGTCTTGCAGCACCGGGTTCCACACCAGAATGTCACCGTTCAGACCCGCCAGATCCAGCTCGTTGTGGCTGCTCCAGTCGTCGTAGTCCGGGGCGCGCACATCGTGGCGCTCACCGTGGGAGAGGGCACCGCCGATACCGATCAGGAACACGGCGCCCAGCTCTTTGGCGATGGCCCGCTCGCGACCCTTGGCATCGAGGTCCGGGTAACGGGCCAGCAGCTCTTCGCTGTGCAGGAACTGGATCTCGGCTGGCAGGAAGGGGGTCAGCTCATGTTCGGCGCAGACTGCGCGCTCGGTGGCCTTGATGGCGGCCCAGATGCCGCGCACGGTTTCCTGCAGATAGGCCAGATCGCGGCGCTCGCTCGGCATCACCTTCTCCCAGTCCCACTGATCCACGTAGACGGAGTGGATGGGGGTGAGCTTGTCTTCATCCGGACGCAGCGCCTTCATGTGGGTGTAGATCCCTTCGCCCGGACCGAAGCCGAAGCGCCCCAGGGTCTGGCGCTTCCATTTGGCCAGTGAATGAACCACTTCGTAGCTGTGCTCCGGCAGGGTTTTCACTTTGACCTGCACTGCATTCTCATGGCCAGAGAGGTTGTCCTGAGTGCCATCACCGACCCGGCTCAGAATGGGGGCTTGCACCTCCATCAGACCCAGTTGTTGGGCGAGTTGGCGGGAGAACATCTCTTTGACGAAGCTAATCTGCTGTTGGCTGCGAATGTAGTGCTGTTTCATGCTGAATTCCTGTTTCAAACCCCGTTGGATATGGTGATTCTTCAACGGAATGCCAACCAAATTCAATATTCGATAATAAAAATAGGCTTTATGTATTTTTTTCTTCAAAATAAGCCGTTCTTTAATGAGGTATCGTCAACGGGAGTGCAAAAAAATGCCGGAAAATTACCGGATCGATAATCTCGATCAGGCCATCCTTACCGCTCTGATGGAGAATGCGCGGATCCCTTACGCCGAACTGGCGAAACAACTGGCGGTCAGCCCGGGCACCATCCATGTGCGGGTGGAGAAGATGAAACAGGCGGGGATCATCGAGGGGACACGGGTGCAGGTTAACCCCAAGAAGCTGGGTTACGACGTCTGCTGCTTTATCGGGATCAATCTGAAGAGCGCCAAGGATTACCCATCGGCACTGGCCAAGCTGCAGGCGCTGGACGAAGTGGTGGAGGCCTACTACACCACGGGCCACTACAGCATCTTCATGAAGGTGATGACCCGCTCCATCGACGAGCTGCAGATAGTGCTGATCAACAAGATCCAGACCATCGACGAGATCCAGTCCACTGAAACCCTGATTTCACTGCAGAACCCGATCCTGCGGGATGTGAAACCCTGACCCCTTGATCAGGGTTCGATATAGGGGATGGCGTACTTGTCGTAGAGGGCCTTGAGGCTGCCGTTTCGCTTCATGCGCAGCAGTTCGGCATCGTAGGCCGCCATCAGGGCTGGGGTTTGTGCATCCGCTCGTGCGCGGGCCCAGGTGTTGAAGTAGGGACTGCTCTTGAGCGGTTTGGGCAGGTAATCGACCTTGCCCGTCAGCCCCTCTTCCTTGATCTGGGTGAAGGCGGTGACCAGCGGCATGGGCACGGTATCGATCCGTCCGGCCAGCAGTTTGCGCAGTTGCAGCTGGTTCATGGTGATCTCCTGAAACTGATAGGACGGGTCGGCCATGGCCGCTGCCAGTTCAGGGGTATAGGAGAAATCCTTGGTCACGCCGATGCGCCAGGGTTTGAGATCGACCAGCGTTTCGTAACGGATCTTCAGCAGGTCCGCCTTGCGCACGAAGAAGTGCCAGCTGTGGCGTAGATGGGCCTGTTGGGGATAGATGAGATAACTCTCCCGCTCTGCCTTGTAGGAGTGGGTCATCACCAGATCGCAGGCGCCGGTTTCGGCATTACGGGTGAGGCGGGCGCCGGAGTCGGCCAGCTCGATCCGAAAGGGCGTCTCCAGCTTGTCGAAGATGGCGGTGACTATGTCGATATCGAGCCCACGGGGTTTCTGATCGGCATCGAGAAACTTGAGCGGGGGCTCCATGGTGCCGCAGATCACCAGCTCTTTGGCGGGCAATCCGAGTGGAAACAGCAACCAAAACAGGGGGATCACACGCAAACTACGTCTCCTGAGCCCGTTTGAAGATATTCCAAGACCTGATTCCAGTATATTGGATGGCACCTGATCCGTTAGAAGCGACTGTTTATGGCAAATCCTGAAATCGAGAGCCCGCTGGACGGGATCGACAAGTTGACCGTCTCGCTCTACCGCCTTGGCTTGAGTGCAGCTGCCCTGTTGCTGCTTTGCCGCGGTGCGGCGCTGCTGAGCGGGATGGCACTGCTCCCGTCGGCACAATGGTTGATGTCGCTGGCAGTGGCAAGCGCAATCTGCGGCTTCTCGCTGCATATCTACGACAAGCGGATTCGCCTGATTCTGCAGGGATTTGGGTGGGGCGCGTTGGCCCTGGCAGCGGTGGGGGCACCGGATGCGCTGGTGCTGGGGGCGGCGTTGGCGACCCTCTCCGGGCTGGCGTTCAAGGAGCAGTTTTGCTTCGCCATTCCCGGCATCAAGCTGGTGCCCGTATTGCTGCCGGCGTTATGGCTGCTGGAGTGGTTGCGGGTGGAGTGGGCCGCCGCACTGGTGGCGCTGGTCTGCGGGGCCCTGTTGACTTTGCTGGCGCTGGCCAAGTGGCGGATGCCCCTGCACTTCGATATCGGTGACAAGGGGCGTTACCAGATCTAGGTCTGCTGGCACACCTTCATCTGCTGGTTGAGGGCCTGCATCACCTGACGGCGGCTGATGATGCCGATCACCTTGCCCTGTTGCAGCACCGGGTAGATCTTGGGCTTGGCATCGGCCATCTGGCGAGCCAGATCCAGAATGCTCTCATCCGGCCCTACCGAGAGGGGCGAACGGTTCATCAGATCCTCCACCCGGGTGCGGGTATCGCAGTGGTAGCTGCCGGTGAGCAGGCTGGGGATGCAATCTTGTTCGGAAAGAAAGCCGATCAGCCGTTTCTGCTCATCCAGCACCGGCAGGCCGCCAAGACCCGATTGATGCAGGCGATCCAGCGCCTCGGCCAGGCCGAGTCCGGCAGTGAGGGAGTGGGTCAGGCGACCCATGTGGTGGTGTACTTTCAGCATGGTGGTGACTCCGCAAGAGGGGGATGCCGCCACTATGACGCGGGTGGGTGGCCCGCGACCAATGGCTTGTGCCGCAGGGATTGATAGGCACAAGCCATCGGCGGTGATCCGCTGGCAGGCGGGCTTCGTTCATGCAAGACCATGAAAGGGAAAGGAGATCGTATGCGTGCATTGGTTACGGGCTGTGGCCGTCGACTCGGATTTTATCTCTGTGAACAGCTGGTGGCAGCGGGCTGGCAGGTGACGGGCAGTTATCGCAGCGAGCGGCCGGAACTGGCCACGTTGGCTGCATTGGGGGTCGAGCTGGTGCAGGCGGATTTTGGCCGGGAAGAGGACGTTGGCAAGCTGATCGATGTGCTGGCTGCCCATCAGGATCTGGCGCAGGTGATCCACAACGCCTCGGCCTTCGAGCCGCAGGTAACAGATCCGGCTGCGCAACTGGCCCAGTTCGAGCAGTTCTACCGGGTGCACATGGCGGCCCCCTTCCAGCTCAACCGGGCGCTGGCCCCCCAGCTGGCCAGCAACCCCAACGCCAGCATCATTCACATCACCGATATCTATATTCATGCCCCGGCCCCCCGTTTTGCCAGCTATGTGGCCACCAAGGCGGGAGCCCATTCACTGGCCATGAGCTTTGCCCGAGAGCTGGCGCCTGCGGTGCGAGTCAACACCATAGAGCCGGGCCCCATTCTGTTTCTCGACGAGCATGACGAGGCATGGCGCCAGCAGGTGTTGGCGAAAACACCGCTGGCGCGGGAGGGAGGGCTTGAGCCCATCTGGCAGGCGGTGCAGTTACTGATGGGGAACAGTTATATGACGGGGGCCAGCATCAAGGTGGATGGCGGGCGCGCGCTGGCCACTCTCTGAAGATTTGTCGAGCTCCAGCGGCACCAGCCCGACCTGCCGGGTCAGCAAGCCTTTGCCGGGTTTAAGCTTGCCCGACGGGGCGGGGAGCGTCACTTGCAGCGCCACCTTGGGGTCATGCACCTCGCCATGGCCATAGAGCTCGGCCAGCAGCTCCGCCAGATAGGAATCGACCTCTGCCGAGGCAAAGTCACCGCTCCTGTTGCTGGCCAGAATATCGATGTCGAGCGGCCGATCGTGCACCTTGCAGAGCGGATCGCTGCGATCCCGGCCGTGAGCTACCTCAAGGGCGACAAAGTACTGCTTGAGGCTGGCGGCATCGAGCGGGCTCTCCACCACCAGCAGGCAGTTGAGAAAGTCGTGGCAGGAGTGTATTCCCACCGGCTTGGTGCGGATCACCGAACTCAGCCGCAGGGGGCCGACGTTCGCAAACAGCTCGGCCAGCACCCGGCTGACATGAATATGCGGGTCAATATTGGAACCAATGCTACACAGATAGAACATGCTCACCTTCCCGGGGTTGGGCTCATCTGAAATGTATACGCAGCTCACGGTTATCGGATTAACTATGGCTTAACATTGTCTTATCTATTGTGATCCGGCACTGATTGGCAGAAAGGAGGTTTGCATGAGTGTGGAGCTGAAATGGGCGCTGTTGACCGCCTCGGGCGCGCTGGCGATGATCATGATTATCTGTCTGGCCTCTGTCGCGTTGGCGTGAATCACCACAATCCAGATAATACAAACCGGCCTGTTGGCCGGTTTTGTTTTTTGGGGCGGTGCGGCTATGCTGGCGCACCGGTGAGAATGCAAGAGAAGAGATGATGACCAAGGTTCGCCCACGCTCCCTGCTGCAGGTGGTATTGATGGGATTTGTGCTGGTGTTGATGCCGCTGGGCGGCATGATCTGGCACAACAGCACCTCCCTTGCCCACCTCAGTCAGCTCACCAGCGACGAGATGGAGCGGGCAGTCAAGGATACCCGCCGCGCTACCCTGCTGACGGCGCAAGCCATCGATATCGAACGCACTTTGCGCCGCTTCGCGGTGCTGGGGGATCGTCGCAGTCTCACCAGCTACCAGCAGCAACTCGATGGTTATCGGGTGTTGCTGGCGGAACACCGCAACTCCATCACCGACGGCCAGCTCTACAGCGGGCTCGATCAGGGGCTGGCCTGGCTCGACAGCCTGCAGGATGCCGCGTTGGCCCGGGCGGCGGTAGCGGGAGACAAGCTGGAGCAGTTCAACGATGCCAACAAGCAGCTCGAAATAGTCACCCGCAGCCGGGTTGACGAACACATGGATCGGGTGCAGCTCACCATCGCCGGACTGACCAGTGAACTCTGGTGGGTGAGCGGTGCGGTGGCGGCGCTCAGCCTGCTGATGGTCTTTATCTTCACCTACCTCATTATCCACCCGGTACGACAGATTGAGTCGCGCATCTTGAGTCTGGGAGCCGGGGTCGAACCCGATCCCAAGCCGGTTGACGGCCCTGCCGAGCTGGTATTGCTGGGGGAGCGGATCGTCTGGCTGCACGACAAACTCAAGGAGCTGGAGCTGCAGAAATACCAGTTCCTGCGTCATGTTTCCCACGAGCTCAAGACCCCGCTGGCGGTGCTGCGGGAGGGGACGGATCTGCTCTGCGAGCAGCTGGTCGGGCCTTTGACGCCGGATCAGCTGGAGATCTGCCAGATGCTCGACGAGAACAGTCGGCGCCTGCAGACCCTGATCGAGCGGCTGCTCGACTTCAACCGGCTCAGTCAGCAGGAGGCCTTCGAACTGGAGCCCGTCCCCCTGCTGCCGATGTTGTCGGAACTTTCTGCCGAGTACCGGCTGGCATTGGAGTCCAAGCAGATCCGTGTACACTTGCCGACCGTGCCGGTTACCCTGTGGGCGGAGCCCTACCGGCTACGACTGATCCTCGATAACCTCTTCTCCAACGCCGTCAGTTACGGCGCCAGCGGGGGCAATATCTGGATCAGGGCAGGGCAGAATGAACAGATAAGCTGGCTGGAAGTGGCCAACGAGGGGCCCAAGATCCCCGTGGCCGATCAGCAACGCATTTTTGAACCCTTCGAGCAAGGCAGCACAGTGCGGCAAGGTCTCTTGAAAGGCTCGGGCATGGGCCTCTCCATCGCCCGCGAGTCTGCCAACAGCTTGGGGGGGGAACTGGTTCTGGTAGAGGATGAACAGGCGGATGTCTGTTTCAGGTTGACGTTGAAATGAGGACTATGAAGATACAACGCGTATTTCCAGCTCTGATGGCAGGGCTGCTCGCGGGTTGCTCCTTGCTGCCGCAACAGGCACAGCGGGAGTCCTCCGATATCGCTTTTGCCAAGCGGATGGAGTTTGCCAACAAGGAGATGCAGGTGCGTCTGCAATACTCCGACTGGCTGCTGGCCAGTCACCCCCAGCAACGGGTGCAGGAGCGTCAGCGTCTGAAAGGGGCCGACGATCTGGAGAGCCGGGTCAGTCTGGCGATGGTGGACTCCCACCCCGGCGAATCTGTTGCCAATCGCACCGCCGGTCTGGCGCGCCTGAAGCAGATGCTGCCCGAACTGGGTCTCGATGCGCAGGCCTTTTTACGTAGCTGGATCGCCCTCGGCGAGCAGCTGCTGGCTCGCGACAGCCGTCGCGATGACCAGAGTCAGGAGATCCAGCGGCTGCGCCGCCAGATCGAGCAGCTGACCGCGATCGACGACCAGCTCAACCAGCGCAAGCTGAACGAGAATCGTGAGGTAATACCATGAGCCGGATCCTGTTGGTGGATGACGACGTCAGCCTGCTCAAACTGATGAGCATGCGGCTGCGCAGTCAGGGTTATGAAGTGGATACCGCCGACAGTGCGGAAGGGGCCCTCGACCGGTTGCGTCAGCAGCGGGCCGATCTGGTGCTGAGCGATCTGCGGATGGCCGGCATGGACGGTCTGGCGCTGTTCGAGCGGATCCAGGCTCAGTGGCTGGGTTTGCCGGTGATCATCATGACCGCCCACGGCACCATCCCGGACGCCATTCAGGCGACCCGCTCCGGCGTCTTCAGCTTTCTGACCAAACCCATCAACAAGGATGAGCTGTTCGCCACCATCGAACATGCGCTGAGTTTGACGCGGCCGAAACAGCAGCAGGAGTGGCAGTCGCTGATCCTGACCCGCAATCCCCAGCTGGAACAGCTGCTGATCCAGGCCCACAGCATTGCGACCATGGAGGTGCCGGTGCTGATCACGGGGCCGTCAGGCTCCGGCAAGGGGGCGATGGCGCAGGCGCTGCATCAGGCCAGTCAGCGGCGCGACAAGCCGCTCCATACCATCAACTGCGCCGCCATTCCGTGGGCGTCACTCGACTTGCAGCTGTTTGGTGAAGATGGCCAGTCCGGTCTGTTCGAGCAGGCCAAGGGGGCGACCCTGTTTCTCGACGAGATTGGCAGCCTCTCCGAATCCCTGCAGGCCAAGCTGCTGCAGGTGATGGAGGAGTATGGTCAGGGCACGCCGGAGGTGAGGGTGCTCAGCTCCAGCCATCAGGATCTGGTCAAGGCGATGGAGGAGGGGCGTTTTCGGGAAGATCTCTTCTACCGTCTCAACGTCGCCAATATCACCTTGCCGTCTCTCAGTGCCCGCAGCGAGGATATCCCCCTGCTGGCCCGTCAGGCGCTCGATGACTACCGCAGCCGCCACAGTGACTGCGCCGCCATGGGATTTTCGCCCGAGTCGCTGGCGATGCTGGCTGCCGCGGCCTGGCCCGGCAACGTGCGCCAGCTCTGCAACGTGGTGGAGCAGCTCGCCAGCCTCTGTTGCAGCCCAGTGATCGGGGTCTCCATGGTGGAGTCCGCCCTGAGCGGCGGCGGTGGCGGCATCCCCTCGTTCAACGAGGCGCGGGCCGAATTCGAGAAGGAGTATCTGATCCGTTTGCTGCGCACCACCGAGGGCAACGTGACCCTGGCGGCCAACATGGCGGGCAGAAACCGTACCGATTTCTACAAGTTATTGAATCGGCACGGTATTGAAGCAGCAAACTTCAAATCGAAGGGATAAATCAGGCGGGATCAACTACCGCCGGAGCGGCATCGGCTTTTTGAGTTTTATGGGAGAGCCAGAGGCCGCTCGCCTTCATCAGGTAACCGAACAAGGCGCCAATGATGAGGGAGGGCAGGATCAGCCGCCACTCGCCAGCCGCCCCGAAGGTGGCACAGCAACCGGCAAAGGTGCCGGGAATGTAGCCGAGCCACTGCTGCTTGGCCTGTACGCACATCAGGGTTGCGACCACCCCCGTCATCACATAACCCGCTACACCTGCTCCCCACAGACTGTCGCCATGGATCAGCAGCAGTGCCCACAGCATGCCGCTGGTGTTACAGAAGATGGTCTGCAGCAGCGCCTTGTAGCCGCCGCTTGACGCGAAATAGCTGGTGCAGCCGAGAAAGCCGACCCAGGAGATAAGGCCGAACGCGACGGCAATCCAGCCCCAGACGGCGGAGAGAATTCCAGTGGTGATGGCGATGGCGATCAGTGGGCTCATGGGGGCGACTCTTCAGTTGGCTTCGCAAAATGGGCAGCCTACCCCCGGCAATCGGGGCGGCAAGCGGGGGCCGAATTGTGTGTGATCTTCATCACCCTTTTCAACTCAGGAATACGCTTGCGTTCGCGAAAAAAATTCATTGGTGACCGGCCTGACAGTCGGCCATAGTTAGAGGCCCTGTCCTGCTCATGGAGTGAGTCTGATGGCGCCAAATGTGATCGTTCCCCTGCTGGTGTTCGTAGTCCTGTTTCTGGTCGGCACCATGGCCAAGGCACTGCCCCTGCACCACATGATGTAAATTTGTGTGAAATAAAAATCTGCCGGGGCGGGTCTTATCCATACTGCCTCACTCAGCCCCGGGAGTTTTTCATGTTGATCAAGCGTCGTACCGCCCACCCCCTCACCGAACAGGATGTCACCCCGGAAGCCGTCTATCAGGACCGCCGCCTTATTCTCAAAGGGCTGGGTCTGGGCGCTGCCACCCTGGCATTTCCCACTCAGGCCGGAGTGCTCGACCTGCTGCGCGGCAAAGAGGATGCTCCCCAGTTAGCCACCAAACCGCTCAACAGCAAGCCTGCCGAGCGCCCGACCAATCTGGTGCTGACACCGGAAGAGAAGGCCACCAGTTACAACAACTTCTATGAGCTTGGCACCGACAAGTCCGACCCGGCTCGCAACGGCCATTACCTCAAGCCCGAACCCTGGACCCTCAAGGTGGAGGGGGAGGTGGCCAAGCCCTTTACCCTCGATGTGTGGGACCTCATCAACAAGAGCGAGCTGGAGGAGCGGATCTACCGGCTGCGCTGTGTCGAAGCCTGGTCCATGGTGCTGCCCTGGAACGGCATCTCGCTGGCGGAGATTATCCGCCGTGCCGAGCCCACCAGTCGCGCCAAGTTTGTCGCCTTCGAAACCCTGTTTGATCCGAAACAGCTGCCGGGGCAGGCCTCCAGTCTGGGGGGCGGCATCGAGTATCCCTACGTCGAAGGGCTGCGTATCGACGAGGCGATGCACCCTCTCTCTTTCCTTGCGATGGGGCTCTATGGCAAGACCCTGCCCGCCCAGAATGGCGCGCCGATCCGGCTGGTAGTGCCGTGGAAGTACGGTTTCAAGAGCATCAAGAGTATCGTCTCGATCCGGCTGGTAGAGGAGATGCCGCCGACCACCTGGAACCTGCTGGCTCCCAACGAATATGGCTTCTACGCCAACGTCAACCCGCAGGTGGATCACCCGCGCTGGAGTCAGGCCAGCGAGCGCTTTATCGGCGAGGGCGGAGTGTTTGGCGCCAAGCGTCAGCCGACCCTGATGTTCAACGGCTATGGTGACGAAGTCGCCTCGCTCTATCAGGGGATGGATCTGCGCCAATGGTACTGAGATTGAAACCGGCCCATATCAGCGGCTTGCGGGTGCTGGTGCATCTGGGCTCCCTCGGCTTCCTGCTCTGGCTGGGGTTTGCCATTCCGGCAGGTCTGCTGGGGGGCGATCCGGTGCCAGAGCTTATCCACTACCTCGGCAAGGGGGCGCTCAACCTGCTGCTGCTCACCCTGCTGGTCTCGCCGCTGACCAAGCGCTGGCGTCAGGGGCAGCTCATCAAGCTGCGCCGCCCCCTCGGGCTCTGGTGCATGGTCTGGGCGCTGCTTCACTTCATGGCGTGGCTGGGGCTGGATCTGCAGTTTGACTGGGGCCTGATTGGCGGCGAGCTGGTCAAGCGCAGCTATATCGTGGTGGGGATGGTGGCATTGCTGCTGCTGGCCGCCCTCAGCATCACTTCGCTGCCCGCATTGCAGCGCCGCATGGGCGCAGCATGGCAGAAGCTGCACAACTGGGTCTATGCCATCGCCCTACTGGTGCCGGTGCACTACTGGTGGTCGCTCAAGAGCGGTTGGGGTGAGCCCCTCATCTACCTGCTGCTGGCCTGCGCCCTGCTCTGGCCGAGACGGGAGAAACTGCTGCGCCCCATGCGGGGACGCTGGAATGCAAAAGAGGCCTAATCGGCCTCTTGTTGTTTGATCTCGCCAGTGTAGGCATCGACGATGAGATGTACCTTCTGATCCCGGCGATTGAGGGTTTTGACCTCGAATTTGTCCCCTTCCAGCTCCACTTCCCGAATGTCGTGATACCCTTGCGCCAGCAGGAGTTTGACCAGCCCGGCCATGTCGAGACGGCTCTGGGCCGCCCAGCTTGTGGCACTCAACAGGCAAAGGATCAGCAGGAAACTGCGCGGGATCATATTCATTCCGGATTCATGGCTGGCAGACTATAAACGCCATTATGTTAGGTTTTTGGAGATGAATCATCCATGAATAGAGCGCTCCCTCTGCTTGGGTTATTGCTGCCGTTGCTGGCACAGGCGGTCACGCCTGATGAAGCCATGCTGCAGCAAGCTGTCCATGAGGGACGGGTTCGGCCCTTCCATGAAATGATGGAGGTGGCGGCCAGATTGCCGGTGCGGGTGTTGCGGGTGGATCTGGGGGAAGAGGATGGTATCTGGCTCTATGAACTACGAGTCATCGATCGGGAGAACAGCGTAATCAAGGTGGCCTATCGGGCTGACAACCTTGAGCTGGTGTGGGCCAAGGGCCACCATCTGGAGCGGCTGTTCGAAACGCCAAAGCCCCCGGTCGAGGATGATGAATAACCCCTGTGTGGAAGCCTGTTCATGCGAATTCTGATTGTTGAAGACGAAAAAATTCTGGCTGGCCAGCTGGCCGAACAGCTGCGCCTCTCCGGCTTTGTCACCGACCTCTGCCACGATGGCAACGAGGCCGGTTTCCTCGGTGAGACCGAACCCTATGACGCCATCATTCTCGACCTCGGCCTGCCGGGGCGCGATGGCCTGAGCGTGCTGAAAGAGTGGCGCAGCAAGGGGATCGATACCCCGGTGCTGGTGCTGACCGCCCGTGGTCAGCTGCACGAGAAGATAGAGGGGCTCAACGCCGGTGCCGATGACTACCTCACCAAGCCGTTCCAGGTGGCCGAGCTGGTGGCGCGGGTCCATGCGCTGGTACGCCGGGCGGCGGGCAATGCCAGCTCCATTCTGGAGATTGGCGGGGTGCGCCTCGATATGGCGGCGTCGCAGGTGTGGTACGAAGGAACCCCCATCAAGCTGACTGCCCACGAGTTCCGGGTGCTCGGTTATCTGATGCAGCACCGGGGCAAGGTGGTGTCGCGCAGCGAGCTGATCGACCACATCTACGCTCAGGATTTCGACCGCGACTCCAATACCGTGGAGGTGTTCATCGGCCGGATCCGCAAGAAAACCAACCCCGATCTGATTGAGACAGTGCGCGGCCTCGGGTACCGGATCAACGAATGAGGCTGGTCAGAACCCTGCGGGGGCGACTGGTCGCCATCGCGCTGGTGTGGTGCGGGCTGTTTCTGTTCGCCACCGGTTTCAGCCTGCAGACCATGATGCGCAACTACTGGCAGGAGGCGGAGGCCGACGGCCTGCGCCTGCAGCTCTATGATCTGCTCTCCCGGCTGGAAGTGGCCAAAACCGGCCTGCCGGTGGTCACCGGCTCCCTCTCCGATCCCCGTTTCAACCAGCCCTACTCCGGCTACTACTGGCAGCTGGAGCTGGGCCGCGATGTGGTGGGGCGCTCCCGTTCCCTATGGGATACCAACCTGAAGAGCGACGGCCTCAAGTCGGCGTTTGGCGATCCCGACCTCTTCGTCGGCAAGGGGCCCAACAAGGAGCCGCTGCTGATCATGACCCGTACCGTGCTGCTGCCCGGTTCGGATCGGGTGTTCACTCTGGTGATGGCCAAGGACAGCAGCGCTCTGACCCAAACCCTCAACAAGACTCGGATCAGCCTGTTCCTCGGCCTCGGCTTTGCCGCCGCCGGTCTGGTGCTCGGCTTCATGTTCCAGATCGTCTACGGCTTGCGGCCGCTGCACCTGCTGCGCCGCGAATTGGGGCGGGTTCACGAGGGTCATCAGGAGGGGTTCCGGTTGCGCTATCCGCTGGAGATCCAGCCGCTGGTGGAGGATATCAACCGGCTGCTGCACCACTACGGCGAGCTGCTTCAGCGGGCGCGCTCCCACACCGGCAATCTGGCCCACGCTCTCAAGACGCCGCTCAGCATCATGCGCAATCAGGTGGCTCAATTGCCGCCGGAGGATCAGGCAGCCATCGGCGAGCAGCTCGACCAGATCCAGCGCCATATCGACTATCACCTTGGCAAGGCGCGGGTGACCGGCGCCGCCAAGATCCTCGGGGTCTCGACCCCTGTGCGGGCGCGGGTGGAGTATATCTGCCGCGCCTTCTCCCGCCTCTATCCGGGCAAGACGGTGGACTTGCAAGTGCCCGCCAATCTGGCGGTCGGGGTGGAGGAGCAGGACTTCGACGAGATGGTGGGCAACCTGTTGGAGAACGCCTTCAAGTGGTCAGCCAGCGAGCTGCGTATCTCCAGCGCCGAGCTGGGTGGCTGGATCACCTTGCGTATCGAGGATGACGGCCCCGGCATGAGCGAAGATCAGATCGCCAAGGCGGTGCTGCGCGGGGTGCGGCTCGACGAGAAGGTGCCGGGCTCGGGCCTGGGTCTCAACATCGTCTCCGATCTGGCGGAAGCCTATCGGGGCAGTTTCATCATGGGCCGCGCCGAACTGGGCGGTCTGGCCGCCTCCCTCTCGTTGCCCAAGGTGGCAAGAGTCGAGAGCTAGGCATAACATATGGCATTTGTTTTAGCCTGAGGAAGAGAAGCATGACCGACGATCCGTGGGCACTGTGTCACCTTGACGATTCGTTTGATGCCTCTGTGCTGGGGGTCAAGGGCGCCCAGATCCAGTGGTTTGAAGACAGGGATGGCCTGATCGCGTTCCTTCTGGAAGATTTTGTCGACTTGCTGGCCGATGTGGGCGAGCTGGACGAGGAGCAGACCGAGCAGGCGCGCGAGCGCTTCACCCTGCTGGTGGAGCAGAGCTTCGACGATCGCACCCTGATGGATGCCATCAACGATCTCGCCTCCGGCCTGCGCCGCATCGCCTGGTTGGGGCCGCTCTCGGAGCTGGCCGAGATCAGCGACGAGTTTGCCTCCGGCCTGCGCCGCTATTTCTGGAGCCAGTACGACGGGGACGAAGATGACCCGGACGCATGGGTGCCGGAAGAGCTGTGGCCGCAATTGGTGGAGTGCGCGCAGGAGTATATGGAGGAAGGGGAGTTCTAAACCCATCTCCATGCCTGAGCTTTGGCAGACAGATAAAGAAACGGCGCCTTGATGGCGCCGTTTTTATTGGGTGGCAATTGCCTTAGCCGTTGGCCGGTACCGCGTGGGCGGTGTTGGCCAGCACCGGGCCTGTGTACTTCTCGATCTGCAGCTGGGCCATGTGGCCGCAGTTGCCTTGCGCCAGACTGGACGAGCCTTCGTCGAAGGTGAGGCAGTTGACGTTGCCGTTCTTGCAGATGCTGCCCGTTTCGCCCGGCTTGGCCGGGTCATACCAGGCCCCTTCGCAGATCCGCACCACCCCTTGGCGCACATCCTCGGAGAGCAGGGCGCCCACCAAAATCTGGCCGCGCTCGTTGAAGGCACGCACCAGATCCCCTTGGGCGATGCCGCGAGCCTTGGCGTCGGCGGGATGGATCATGATCGCCTCGCGGTCGGCGATGGCGAACTTGTCCCGCAGCGGGGTGTTGTCGAGCTGGGAGTGCAGCCGCTGGGTCGGGTGGGAGGTGTTGAGCGATAGCGGATAGCGCGCCGCCACCTCGCTCTTCACCCACTCCTTGGGCTCATACCACTTGGGATGGCCGGCGCAGTCGGCGTAACCCATCCCCGCCACCGTGTTGGAGAAGATCTCGATCTTGCCGGACGGGGTGCCGAGCGGGTTGAGCAGCGGGTTCTCGCGAAAATCGGCGTGACGGATCCACTGGCGGTTGGCCTCGGGGATCGGGAAGCGGATGTAGTTGTTGGACTCCCAGAACATGTTGAACGGCGGCAGCGCCACGCGGGCACCACGGGCCTGCGCCGCCATGCCGTCGTACATCTGCTTGAGCCACAGCATCTCATCCTTCCCTTCGGTGTACTGCTCCTGCACGCCCAGCTTGGCGGCGATGGCGCTGAAGATGTCGAAGTCGTTGCGGGACTCGTGCTGGGGCGGCACGCACTGGTGCATCGGGAACACATAGCGCTGGGAGTAGTCGCCCCCCATCTCCAGATCATTGCGCTCGTAGCTGGTGGTGACCGGCAGCACGATATCGGCGTGCTTGGCGGTGGCGGTCCAGTAGGGCTCGTGAACGATCACGGTCTGCGGTTTGCGCCACGCCTGCAGCAGGTTGTTGGTGTCCTGATGGTGGTGGAAGGGGTTGCCGCCCGCCACGTAGACCAGCTTGATGTCCGGATAGGTCACCTTGCGGCCGTTGAAGTCGATGGTCTTGCCCGGGTTGGCGAGACAGTCGGCGATGCGGGCCACCGGGATCGGTGCCGGGCTGTTCTTCGGTGCGTTGCCGGCGGAGATACCGGCCAGAATGCCGCCTTTGGCGGTGGGGCTGCCACCGGAGGAGTAGTGGTAGCTGAAGCCGTAGCCGCCGCCCGGCAGGCCGATCTGGCCCAGCATGGAGGCCAGCGTCACCAGCATCCAGTTCGGCTGTTCGCCGTGCTGCTGACGCTGCATGCCCCAACCGGCCATGATCATGGTGCGTTTGGCGGCCATGTCGAGGGCCAGCTGGCGGATCACCTTGGCATCGACGCCGCAGACGCTGCTCGCCCACTCGGCGCTCTTCGGTTGGCCGTCATCCTTGCCGAGCAGATAGTCCAGAAACTTGTCGAAGCCGACGGTGTAGCGATCGAGGAAGGCCTGATCGTGCTTCTTCTCGCTGTAGAGGGTGTGGGCCACACCCAGCATCATGGCCACATCGGTGTAGGCGTTCGGGGCAATCCACTCGGCGCCGACCAGCTTGGCGGTCTCGTTGTAGATGGGGTCGATGCTGATGACGCGGGTGCCCTTCTCTTTCAGCGCCATGAAGCCGGCCTGACCTTCGTGGTCCGGCATGTTCCAGCTGTTCTTCAGAGTTACTTGAGCGTTGACCCCCCACAACACCACCAGTTCGGCGTTCTCGACCACGTTGGGCCAGGCGGTCTGCTGCTCGTACACCTCGATGGAGCCCATCACGTGGGACATGATCACCTGAGCCGCACCGGTGGAATAGTCACCGGCATAACCGGTGAAGCCGCCGGAGAGGTTCATCAGGCGGTGCAGCAGGGTGCGGCTGTTGTGGAACATGCCGACGCTCTTCCAGCCGTAGGAACCGGCGTGGATCGCCTGCGGGCCGAAATCAGACTGGACGCGCTGGATCTCGCCGGCCACCAGTTCGATGGCTTTCTCCCAGCTCACCCGCACCCACTCGTCGGCGCCGCGCAGCTCCGGCTTGGCGCCCGGGCCGTGCTCCAGCCAGCTCTTGCGTACCATGGGATACTTGATGCGGTTCTTGGCGTGCACCTGGAACGGCGCCATGTCGATGAGATCGTTTGGCGCCGGATCATCGGCCACCGGCTGGACGCGCACCATGCGGCCATCTTCGACGATCGCCTCGAAAGCACCCCAGTGGGCGCCGGTCAGAATGCCCTTCTGGGCGGGCACCAGAGTCGGGAACTGACTCAATGCGGTGCTGATGGCTTGCGCCAGCGCACTCTTGGGAAAAATGCCGCCGAGCAGGGGCAGGGCTGCGCAGGCGCCGAGCCCCTTGAGCAGGTTGCGGCGGGACAGATTGGTCTTCTTGTCATTGAAAAAAGTCATAACGGTTTTCCTCTGTGCCAGCCTTAGTGGGCCGCGCTCATGTCACTGGCGTGTTTCTGGACATACTGGGTCAACATGCGAGCCTGTTCCGGGGTCAGGGAGGTGCGAGATTCCATCCCCTTGATGACGCCGATCCACTGGTTGGCATTGAAGTGATCCAGCGCGGTGAGGCCGTGGCAGCCGGTACAGTTGTTGGACATCAGGGTGGAGGCGTATTGCCACAGCTTGCCCTGATCGCCGATGAGCTGGCTCTGGTCGACCCAGGCGGTCAGCTTGACCTGATGCCAGGTGAGGTTGGTGGCGCTGTCGGTTTCGCTCTGGCCGGTGACCAGTGCTTTCTTGGCGGCATCGCCGACCAGTACGCTGAGGATCCGCTTGCCCGGTGCGGCGTAGAACACTTCGCTCACACCATCCTGTTGCCAGCCTTCGATCTGCACCTTGGCGCGGCCGTTTTCGTTGGCCAGCACTTCCACCTTGGTGGAGGGCATCAGGGTGCCTTCGTCGGTCTTGGCGGCGGCATCCAGGAACAGCGGGGTGGTGGCGATGGCGTAGCGGGTGGTGACGTTGGCCGGAGTCTGGGCCGCAGCCTGCGCCAGCTCGCTGGCACCGGCGGCAGCCAGGCCGCTCATGTCAGGCATGATGTGGGCGACACCGCGGTGGCAGTCGATACAGGTCTGACCCTCCTTGATGGCGACCGGGTGCTCGGCGCGGGCATTGGGGCGCTGGGCTAGAATGTCCATCGCCTCGTAGCTGTGGCAGCTGCGGCAGGTAGCGGAGTCGTTGGCTTTCAGCTCGTCCCAGACGGACTGGGCCATCCGCAGCTTGTGGGCTTCATACTTTTCCGGGGTATCCAGGGTGCCGATCGCCTCGTGATAGATATCCTTCACGGCGCGGATTTTGGTCCACAGGTAGGAGGTGGGGTCGCCCGGGATGTGGCAGTCGGCGCACTCGGCGCGGATCCCCTTGGTGTTCTGGAAGTGGACACTGCCCTGATACTCGGCGAGCGGAGTCTGCATGGAGTGGCAGGAGATGCAGAATTCGGTGGAGCTGGTCTTGTGCAGCACGGTCACGGTGACACCCAGTGCCGCGACACCCAGCAGGGCCCCGAGCAGCAGGAGCCAGAACCAGGTTTTTCTTATCAGTTTTCCAATCATGGCGGCGTTTTCCTACGGTCAATAATTACCTACATAGTACTAGTCCAATAGTAGTAGTAATGACAGGGATAAGGCGTTGACCTCCATCATGGTTTATATTTTTGATTGTTGTCACATTTTGTCTTTTGTTTTGTTATTGATTTAATTGTCGAATTAAGTTCAGTTGTTTTCTGTTTTATCTATTTGTGCACTTTCCGCGACAGCTGTTAGCCCCCTCGCAAAACCCCACAAGATTCGCTGATATAGTGAGCAGTGAGCCTCAACGGAGTGTCGCTGATGAGCCCTTTCTCGCTGCTGTGTGTCGCCGCCAACGTGCAACTGCTGGCCGAATTCGAACAGGAGTTGGCTCCGCTGCTCGGCCATTTCGCGCTGGTGGTGGTGGTCGGTCAGGGGTCGGCTGAGCTGGCCTTGGACGAGCTGGATCGCAAGGGGCAGCCACCCGCCGTGGTGGTGTGTGACAGCGAGCTGGGGGATGGGCGAGGGGCCGATTTTCTGATCCGCCTCGGCAGCCGTCACGAGGCGTGCCGCAAGATCCTGCTCGGCAGCCAGCCGGAGATGAAATCGATCATCGAGGCGGTGAACCTCGGTCGTCTCGACTACTACCTGCAACGCCCCTGGCGCGATGGCAGCCTGCGCCGGGCGGTGATCGAGCAGGCGAGCCACTTTGTATTGCAGCGTCCCGAGGCGGACCTGCTGAGCTATGCCGCCGTGCTCGACAACCAGAAGCTGCTGCGAGCCCATGTCGATCGCCAGTTGGCAGCCTATCGGCAGGGCTTTATGGATTACACCCACTGCAGCGATGAAGAACTCTCCCGGGTGGTGATCGACGGCCTCTACCAGTTTTTCGAGGGCAATGACGAGGAGCGGGTCTGCCGCCACTACAGCCCGGGCCATGTGCTGACCCGCGAGGGGGAGCCCAACAGCTTCCTCTGGTTTATCGCCAAGGGGGAGGTGGTGCTGCGCAAGCGGGACGAGCAGGGGATCGATCAGGAGGTGGTGCACTACCGTACCGGCTCGCTGGTGGGGGGCATGTCCTTCGTCACCGGCGAACCCGCCTTCACCACCGGCGTGACCCTGACCGGTGCCGAGGTGATCAAGCTCGACAAGCTGCAATTCTCCCGGGTGATGCAGGCGCGCAGCGAACTGCTCCCCTCCTTTACCAACCTGCTGCTGCGCCACTTCAACCGCCGTCTGCAAAACAGCATCCGTACCGAGATGCGGCTGCAACAGACCCTCAACTCACTCGATGCCGCTCACGTCCAGCTGGTAGAGAGCGAAAAAATGGCGATGCTGGGTCAGCTGGTGGCCGGTGTCGCCCACGAGCTGAACAACCCGGTGGCGGCCATTATCCGTGGCAGCGAGACCCTGCGGGCCGCCATCCCCGATCTGGTCAATCTCGAGCTGCCAGCACCCATCAAGGGGCTGGGCAACCAGACCCTCTGTCAGGCGCTCTCTTCTCAGCCGGTCTCGACCAGCGAGATCCGTGACAAGACCCGGCTGGCGGAGGGGCGCTTTGGTGACCGCCAGCAGGCGCGGCTGGCGGTGCAGATGAATCTGGATGACGAGCTGAACTGGCAGCGCTGGTTTGCCAGCCGCACTGCCGACGAGCGGGAGGCGCTGCTCTCCCGGCTGGAGCTGTTCCAGCATACTGGCAGCTTCCTGCGCAATATCGAAGTGTGTGCCCGTCGCATCGGCGATCTGGTCAAGAGCCTCAAGCAGTATGCCCGGCAGGATCGGGCCGAGCCCTCGCTGGTGGACTTGCACGAGGGGCTGGAAGATACCCTGATGATTTTCGAAAACCGCCTCAAGCATCATGAGCTCTGCAAGGAGTACCAGCCGCTGCCGCTGGTACGCTGTCACCCCATTGCCCTGCAACAGGTGTGGACCAACCTGATCGCCAACAGTCTGGATGCCATGAGCGGCCCGGGACGACTCACCATCCGCAGCGGGTTGCTGGATCCCGAGTGGGTCATGGTAGAGATCGAGGATAGCGGTTGCGGCATCGAGCCCGAGCTGTGGCAGCGGATCTTCGATCTCAACTTCACCACCAAGCGGGAGGGACATTTCGGCCTCGGGATTGGTCTGAGTGTCTCACTGCAGATAGTTCAGCAGCACCACGGCCGGATCGAGGTGGCCTCCGAGCCGGGCCGTTACACCCGGATGCGGGTCTGTCTGCCGTTGGACGGCATGGGGCAGGCCGGTTACGGGGGCGAACCTCATCACAACAAGGAGCATGCGGCCTGAGCCGTGGCCAGCATCAATCGCGCGGCGTGCCAAACCATGTCGCCAAGGAGGAGCAATGAACAAACACTATCTGATCCTGTGTGTGGACGATGAGCGGGAGGTGCTGGATGCGGTGATCCACGATCTCGCCCCGTTCCGTTCCCACTTCGAGCTGGAGGCGGCCGAGAGCGTCGATGAGGCGCGAGCGGTGGTGGAGGAGTGGGAGCGCGACGGCAACAAGCTGGCGCTGATCCTCTGTGACCACATCATGCCGGGAACCCTGGGGGTCGATTTTCTGGTGGAGCTGAACCGGCGTGCCACCACCCGCGCCAGCCGCAAATTGCTGCTGACTGGGCAAGCCGGGCTGGAGGCCACCGTCGAAGCGGTCAATCGCGGGGGGTTGCACTACTACCTTGCCAAGCCGTGGAAGCTGGAGACCTTGCAAGAGGCGGTGCGCGAACAGCTGACCGACTACCTGCTGGCGGAAGATGGCGAAAATGCCTTCCACTATGCGCCGCTGCTCAATCAGGCGCGGCTGTTTGCCGCCATCCACGATCACCCGTTCGACGAATAGGGGCAGTTGGGCTTTCGCGGTGGCAGTTGTATACTGTCTGCATATACAGTATTGCAGGTAGCCACCGATGCGACTCTTTATCGCCGAGAAGCCCACGCTGGGCCGCGCCATTGCCGATGCCCTGCCCAAGCCCCACAAGAAGGGCGACGGTTTTATCGAAACAGCCCAGGGGGATGTGGTCACCTGGTGTATCGGCCATCTGCTGGAGCAGGCCGAGCCCGATGCCTATGACGCCGCCTTCAAGCAGTGGCGGATGGAGCATCTCCCCATCATCCCCGCCCAGTGGCAGCTGGTGGCCAAGCCCAAGACCAAAACCCAGCTCACCGTCATCAAGCGGCTGATCAAGCAGGCGGACTGCGTGGTCAACGCCGGTGACCCGGACCGGGAAGGGCAGTTGCTGGTGGATGAGGTGATCGACTTTCTCGGCTACCCGAAAACCAAGCCGGTGCAGCGCTGTCTCATCAGCGATCTCAACCCGCCTGCGGTGCGCCGTGCCCTCGACAAGCTCAGAGACAACAAGGAGTTCGTGCCGCTGGCGGTCTCGGCGCTGGCTCGCAGTCGGGCCGACTGGCTCTATGGCATCAACATGACCCGCGCCTATACCCTGCTCGGGCGCAAGGCGGGTTGCAGCGAGCTGCTCTCGGTTGGCCGGGTGCAGACCCCGCTGCTGGGGCTGGTGGTGCGGCGGGATCTCGAGATCGAGGCCTTCGTGCCCAAACCCTTCTACGAGGTGCTGGCCCATCTGCTGACCGATAGCAACGAGCGCTTCACCGCCAAGTGGCTGCCATCGGAAGCCTGCCTGCCGTGGCAGGATGAGGAGGGGCGGGTGCTCAATCGGGCGCTGGCCGACAAGGTGGTGAGCCGGATCAATGGCCAACCCGCACAGGTTGAATCGGTGGAGGAGCAGGCCCGCAAGCAGGCGGCGCCGCTGCCCTATAACCTCTCCAGCCTGCAGATCGATGCCGCCAAGCGCTTCGGCATGGATGCCAAGCGGGTGCTCGACATCTGCCAGAGCCTCTACGAACGCCACAAGCTCATCACCTATCCGCGCTCCGATAGCCGCTATCTGCCGACCGACCACTTCAAGCGGGCCGAGCAGGTGCGCAGCGCCATCGCCGCCACAGCGCCCGCGCTGGCCAAGGCAGTTGCCGAGGCGGACGGCAAGATCCGTAGCAAGGCGTGGAACGACAGCAAGGTGGATGCCCACCACGCCATCATACCCACCGAGAAGCAGGGCAACCCTGCCACGCTGGGGGCCGACGAGGCGAAGCTCTATGGCCTGATTGCCCGACAGTATCTGCTGCAGTTCTATCCCCCGTTCGAATACAACGACAGCAAGGTGCTGCTGCGCATCGCCGGTGGCCTGTTTCAGGCCAAGGCGCGGCGCATTCTCAAGGCGGGCTGGAAGGCGCTGCTCGGGGTGGAGGAGGATGACGACGAAGAGAAGGCGGGCACGCTGCCAGCCCTGAAAGAGGGAGAGCAACTGCTGTGCGAGCGGGGCGAACTGCAGGAGAAAATGACCCAGCCGCCCAAGTCGTTCACCGATGCCACTCTGCTGGCGGCCATGACCGGCATCGCCCGCTATGTGCAGGATCCCGAGATCCGCAAGACTCTGCGCGACACCGATGGCCTCGGCACCGAAGCGACCCGGGCCGGTATCATCGACCTGCTGTTCAAGCGCCGCTTTCTGGTGCGTCAGGGCAAGAGCATCAAGGCGACCCCGACCGGGCGGGCGCTGGTGCAGGCGCTGCCTGCCACCGCCACTACGCCGGATATGACGGCGCTGTGGGAGCAGAGCCTAGGCCAGATCGCCGAGCGCCACGGCAGCTACCAGCATTTTATGGGGCCGCTCACCGAGCAGCTCAACGGCCTGATTGAAGGGGCGCGGCAGGACTCCGGCGCCAGCTTCAGCGCCCTGCCCAAAGAGGCACCAAGTGCCGGCAAGCGGCGTTTTACCAAGCGCAAGAGTCCGGCGGCCAGCACGACTGGCGGGCCCCGACCGCGCAAGACGACCAGCAAGCGCCAGACCAGGGCGGCATAACGAAAAAAGGCGCCCATCCCGGGCGCCAAAGGCATTGTTGTCAGGCTGTCTGAGTGGACAAGCTGGCACGGATCCTGTGCTGGTAGTGCAGAACCACACCGAGAAACACCAGATCCTTGAACAGGAAGAACTCGGTGACTGGCACGCCGTCAACCATCTTCCAGACACCTGTCAGGGTCAGCAGGAAGCTCAGCGTCGCCAGGAAGGTGACGATAGCCCCCATGCTGCACCAGTAACCGATGCGAGGTTGCCACAGACCCACGACCAGCCCGATGGCGATCACTATCTCGACCACCCCGATCAGGTTCGATACGCTCTGTTCCGACAGGGGGCCATAGAGCCAGCTCATCAAGGGGTGGCTGGCTACCAGTGGTTTGATGGCGGCTGCCTCTGTCGGGGTAAACTTGAAGACGCCGATCCAGAGCAGGGTCAATACCACGCCCGCCAGGGCGACCAGAAAGCCTTTGTCATGTTGCTGCATGGGGGCTCCTTGTTTAAGGGGTCAGAGTGACAGGCGGGAAGTCGATCTCGGTCGCCGCCAGGTGGTTGCCATAGTTGGTCAGGGTATTGACGACCACCTGGCCGAGCACCTCCAGCAGCAGCTCGTCATCTACGCCTGCGGCACGGGCGCTAGCAAGCTGCTCGTCACTGATGACCCCGCGTTGGTTGACCAGTGCCGTTGCCAGTTGCAGCAGGGCGTGATCAAGGGGAGCCGAGGCCTGGCCGAGCCGGGCAGCCCGGATCTCCTGGGCCGAGAATCCGGCCTTGCCCGCCAGTAGTGTGTGGGCAGACAAACAGTATTGGCAGGCGTTGGCTTGACCTATGGCCAGTGCCAGCAACTCCCGTTGTGGGGCAGTGAGACGCCCCTTGCCAAGAGCCTCGGCAAAGGCCAGGAAGCCATTGAGCAGGGCTGGCGAGTGGGCCAGGGTGGCGTAGAGGTTGGGCACCATACCCAGATTGCGTTGCAGGGTGGCCAGGGTTTGGGCGGCTGCGGGTTGCGGTTGGGATACGGGTTGGATACGGCTCATGATCTTCTCCTGTGGTAGTGAAGGTACGGGAGACAGTGTGCCGTCATTCGTGATACGGTTTATCACTCATCGTCTGCAAATAAATACTATTCGTCTCAAATATGGATCCGCTCTCTGCCCTGTTGGTTCATGCCACCCCCGAAGCCAAGATCTTCTTCGCCGGCAACCTGTGCCAGAACTCCTCCAGTGATGATTACCCGAGTGGCGGATATCTTCATCTGCTGCGCAGTGGCGCCGTCATGTTGCGTGAAGAGGGGGGAACCAGCTTGCTGCTCGAGGAGCCAACCCTGATCCTGTTCCCTCTGGGACGTCCTCACAAGCTTGAACCCAGAACGCTGGGGGGTTGTGATTTGGTGTGCGCCAATGTCGCATTCGGCAAGGGGGGCGCATCGCCGTTGCAACTGGCATTACCGGGCTCGCTGGTGCTGCCGCTACGTGAGTTGCCTGCCCTGACGCCGGTGCTGAACCAGCTGTTTGACGAGGCGTTTCACCCCCGCTACGGGCAGGATCCGCTGATCTCCCGCTTGCTGGAGGTTCTGTTGATCCTGCTGCTGCGTCATCTGGTCGAGCAAGGGGTGTGTCAGCAGGGGATGCTGGCAGGTATTTCCGATCCCCAGTTGGCCAAGGCGATCTCGGTGATGCATCAGCGTGGGGATGAACCCTGGACGGTGGCCACGCTGGCGCGGGAGGCCGGCATGTCGCGGGCCCGCTTTGCCGCGAGGTTTCAGGAGCGGGTTGGTCAAGCGCCGCTGGGTTATCTGACCCACTGGCGCATGGCCCGAGCCTGCCAGCAACTGCTGGCGGGGGAGCCCATGGTACAGGTGGCGCTGGGGGCGGGGTACAGCAGCAGTGTCGCCTTTGGTCGGGCATTCGAGCGGGAGCTGGGGGTGAGCCCGGGGCGCTGGCTCAAGGCGCAGCAACAAGCCGAATAAAAAAACGGGGCAGCCAATGGCTGCCCCGTGTTCATGGCTGGTCAGCCGGTATAGACGTTCTCTTCCGGATAACGGATGCGGGTCTCGACCGGGCGGGCCAGCATAAAGGCCAGGGTCAGGGGGCCGAGACGGCCGCAGATCATCACCAGCACCAGGATCAGCTTGCCCGGCTCGCTCAGGGAGGCGGTGATGCCGGTAGAGAGGCCGACGGTGGCAAATGCCGAGATGGTCTCGAACATGATTTTGTCGAACGGCAGATCCTCGGTCACCATCAGCAGGAACATCGCCAGCATCAGCACCATGGTGCTGACGATAATGATGGCCAGCGAGCGGGTCACGATCTGGGGCGACAGGGTGCGGCCAAAAGCGGTGACATGGGGCCGTTTGGTCAGAAACGCCTTGGTCGCCAGCAGCACGACCGCGAAGGTGGTCACCTTGATACCGCCACCGGTCGAGGTGGCACCGGCACCGATAAACATCAGCATCATCAGGAACAGCAACGCCGCCGGGGTCATCAGCCCGATATCTATGGTATTGAAACCGGCGGTACGGGCACTGGCAGACTGGAAGAAGGCAGCCAGCAGCTGGCCACCGATACCGGCCTTGCCGAGGGTGCCCGGGTTGTTGTGTTCCAGCAGCCAGAACATCAAGGTACCGGCCAGCAGCAGCGCCGGGGTCATCAGCAACATCAGCTTGCTGTGCAGCTTCAGCTTGCGCCAGCGGCGGTTGCGCACCAGATCGACGATGACGGTAAAGCCGATCCCCCCCAGGATCAGCAGGCCGGCGATGGTCAGGCTGATGATGGGGTCGTCCCTATAGTCCATCAGGTTGTTGGCAAACAGCGAAAATCCGGCGTTGTTGAAGGCCGATACTGCGTGGAAGAAGCTGACATAGAGGCCGTGCACCCACCCCATCTCGGGCACCCAGCGGATCGCCATGATGCCGGTGCCAATCAGCTGGGCGATAAAGGCAAACAGGACGATGCGTTTGACCAGCTGAATGATGTTGACCGAGCCCTCCTGTCCCAGTGCCTCCTTGGCCAGTACCTGCTGGCGCAGACCGACCCGCTTGCTGAAGATGGCGATCAGCAGCAGGGTCATGGTCATCTGGCCCAGACCGCCGATCTCCATCAGCATCAACAGGAAAATCTGCCCCTGCAGGGTAAAGGCGGTGCCGGTATCCACCACGCCAAGACCTGTCACGCTGATGGCCGAGGTGGCGGTAAACAGGGCGTTGACGAAGGTGACCTCGCCATTGTGGCTGGAGGGTTGCACCAGAAAGATGGTGCCAATCAGCAGAATGATCAGAAAGCTGCCGAGGATCAGCCGGGCTTCGCTCCAGCGAGAGTCCTGCTCCCGATGGAGGGCGAAGGCGTAGCTGCTGCGCCAGTTGATCATAGGGTTTCGAGCCAGTGGTCGATGGCGTGCTTGTTGCCCGCCAGGATCAGGATGTCGCCCAGTTGCAGCTCCATCTTGCCGGTCAGTACGTTGTGCAGCACATCACCACGCTTGATGGCGAGCAGCTGGAAATCGCTCTGTTGCAGCAGATGGAAGTCGCCTAGCTCCCGGCCGTTCTGTTGCAGGCCAATCACGAACTCGGTCAGCACCATGTCGTGGCCCAGCTCCAGATAGTCGAACAGCCGGTTGTCCAGCATGCTCTGGGCGACCCGGCGGCCCATGTCCCACTCCGGGTTGATCACCTTGTCGGCGCCCACTTTCTGCAGGATCTTGGCGTGGAACTTGTCGCGTGCCTTGACCCACACCTTCTTCACGCCCGCCTCTTTCAAGACGAGGGTGGTGAGGATGCTGGTCTCCAGGTTGTCACCGATGGCAACGAAGACGATATCGAAATTGGCCAGTCCCAGCTCGGCCACGGTGGCCTCGTCGGTAGCATCCGCCACGATAACGTGATTGCAGAGGGCGGCGATTTGCCGGGTCTTGCTCTCGTCGATATCGATGGCCAGTACTTCGGCATCTTGCCGTTGCAGCTCTTCGCACAGCGCGCTGCCAAACAGGCCCAGGCCGATGACGGCAAACTGGTTGTTCATGAGTTGTTCCTCAGCAGTTGAAGTCGCCTACTCTAAACCACTGCTATTCCCCCGAAAAGGGCTCGGGTTTTTCGTCATGGGGCAACTTGAGGTAGACTGCGCCCTTGCACCAAGCCGGGATAGACCGATGAAACTGAATGCCAACGCCTCCTTGTTGAAGCTCAACACCCTTGCCCTCGATGCGTACTGCCTCTGGCTGGCCGAGGTGGAGCAGGTTGCCGATCTGGCAACACTGCGTGCCGATCCACAGCTCAACCAGCTGCCGCGCCTCAATCTGGGCGGCGGCAGCAACATGCTCTTCACCACCGATTTTCTCGGTCTGGTGGTGCTCAACCGGCTCAAGGGGATTACCGCTGAAGATGGTGGCGATCACTGGTTGCTCCATGTGGCGGCGGGTGAAGATTGGCATCAGCTGGTGCGTCATACCTTGCAACAGGGCTGGTTCGGGCTGGAGAATCTGGCGCTTATTCCCGGTACGGTCGGTGCAGCGCCGGTGCAGAACATCGGTGCGTATGGCGTTGAGCTGGCCGACTTCTGCGCCTATGTCGAGGCGTTCAACTGGCAGAGTGGCGAGATTGAACGGATCGCGGCGGCAGAGTGCCGCTTCGGTTATCGTGACAGCATCTTCAAACACGAGTATCAGGATTCCCACCTGATCACCGCCGTCGGGCTCAAACTGCCCAAGGCGTGGCAACCGGTGCTGGGCTATGGCCCGCTGGCAGCGCTCGGTGACGCGCCTTCGGCGCAGGTCATCTTCGATACCGTCTGTGCCACCCGCATGGCCAAGCTGCCGGATCCTGCGGTGCTCGGCAATGCCGGCAGCTTCTTCAAAAATCCGGTGGTGCCTGCCGCACTGGCGGAGAATCTCAAGGCGTGCTACCCGCAGATGCCCTGCTATCCGGCCGGAGAAGGGCAGGCCAAGCTGGCGGCGGGCTGGCTCATCGATCAGTGTGGTCTGAAAGGTTTCGCCATCGGTCGCGCCGCTGTTCATCAGGAGCAGGCGCTGGTGCTGGTCAATCTGGGGGGCGCCAGTGCCATGGAGCTGATCGCGCTGGCGGCTCATGTCCGCGACAGCGTGGAGCAGACGTTTGGCGTGGTGCTGGAGCACGAGGTGCGCTTTATGGGCGCGCACGGTGAAACCTGGCTCGACGAGGTGCTCTCATGACGTTGACTCCCATCAGACAGACCCTGATCACCCTGCTTAGCGACGGCCAGTTTCACTCCGGCGAACAGCTGGGTGAGCAGCTCGGCATCAGCCGGGCGGCGGTAAGCAAACACATGGCGGCGCTCAAGGAGCTGGGGTTGGATCTCTTTAGCCTGACCGGCAAGGGTTACCGGCTGGCGGTGCCGATGGCGCTCTATGACGAGGCGCAGCTGCAGGCACTGGCCCCGATGGCGCCGGTGCACTGTTTTCCGGTCATTGGCTCGACCAACCAACACCTGCTGGATCGGGTCAATGAGCTGCGCTCCGGCGAGAGCTGTCTGGCCGAGTGTCAGACCGCCGGGCGCGGTCGTCGTGGCAAACCCTGGATTTCGCCGTTCGGTTGCCAGCTGATCCTCAGCATGTACTGGCGACTCGAACAAGGCATGGCGGCTGCCATGGGGTTGAGTCTGGCGGTCGGCGTGGCAGTGGTTGAAGCGCTGGAGTCCCTTGGCTATCAAGGCGTCGAGCTCAAGTGGCCGAACGACCTCTACTATCAGGGCCGCAAGTTGGCGGGAATACTGGTGGAGATGAGCGGTAGCGCCGGGGCCAGCTGTCATCTGGTGATCGGCATCGGTCTCAATCTGGCGATGCCTGCCCGTGAAGGGGAGAAGATCGATCAGGCCTGGGCCGAGTTGCGCCACATCAATCCCGAGCTGGTCGATCGCAATCAGTTGGCGGCCCGGATGATCGTCCATCTGCAGCGGGCGCTGCACACCTTTGAGCAACAGGGGTTGGCAAGCTTTGTCGATGAGTGGAACCGGCTCGATCACTTTGCCGGTCGCCCGGTGCGCCTGCTGATGGGGGATCAGGAGATCCGTGGCATCGCTCGCGGCATCGACGATCGCGGCGCCCTGCGACTGGAGACAGGCGAAGGGATCAAATTCTATCTGGGGGGCGAGCTCTCCCTGCGCCGGGGCGACTGAGGGTCAGCAAGGCCGCTCATGATGCCAAACAGAAGAGGGGGCCTGCGGGCCCCCTCTTCGTTATCCGGCAATGGCTGTCATCATTTGCGCAGTTTGATCTGCTCGATGGCGTGCTCATGGCCCTTGGTCATGATCAGGTTGGCACGCTCACGCGTTGGCAGGATATTTTCTTGCAAATTCAGATAGTTGATATCTTGCCAGATGTTGCTGGCGATCTGGGTCGCCTCACTCTCCGCCAGCTTGGCGTAGTTATGGAAGTAGGAGTCGGGATCCGAGAAGGCGCCGCTGCGGAATTTCAGGAAGCGTTCGATATACCAGGTACGCAGCAGTTCGGCATCGGCATCCACATAGATGGAGAAGTCGACGAAGTCCGACACGAAGACCCGATGGGGATCCTGAGGGTAGTCCATGCCGCTTTGCAGTACATTGAGCCCTTCAAGGATCAGGATGTCCGGCTGCTCCACCACCTTCTTCTCATCGGGAATGATGTCGTAGATAAGGTGGGAGTAAACCGGCGCTTCGACCTTCTCGTGACCGGCGCGGATATTGGCGACAAACTCCACCAGATGGCGGATGTCGTAGGACTCAGGGAACCCCTTGCGGCGCATCAGGCCGCGCTCTTCCAGTACCTTGTTGGGATAGAGGAAGCCGTCGGTGGTGACCAGTTCCACCCGCGGGTGTTCCGGCCAGCGCTCCAGCAGGGCCTGCAGAATACGGGCCGTGGTACTTTTGCCCCCCGCCACGCTGCCGGCAATGCTGATGATATAGGTGCCCTTGCCGCGGGACTGGCCGAGGAACTGCTCCAGCACCCGGCTGCGACGCTGTTTGGCTTTGACATAGAGATTGAGCAGGCGGGAGAGAGGCAGGTAGATCTCTTCCACTTCCCGCAATGACACCTTCTCGTTGATCCCGCGCAGGGTCTGCAGATCGTGTTCGGTCAGGGTCAGGGGGACCGAATCGCGCAATAACGCCCATTGTTCGCGGGTGAATTGCAGATAGGGGTTATGCTCTGTCGTCATGGTGTCATCACTGTTTCTTGGGCACGGCGACCATACACCAAGGGTGGGGGAGCGACAAGGGACGCAGCAGGATTGGCTTGTTTGCCCCCGCTTTTTTGCAAACTTCCCAGCAATAAAGCATATTTTGCCGGGTTCAATGGTTGCATCCCCCAAAACCTTACAATAAAATGCGCGACGCTTGACTGTCTGTCGTCTATTTGCCGTGCAAAAGCGATAAACACAACGGGTGCAAGCAGAATTACCGTTGTGACAATCTGGCGTCTGGAGGGGTTCCCGAGCGGCCAAAGGGATCAGACTGTAAATCTGACGGCTCTGCCTTCGAAGGTTCGAATCCTTCTCCCTCCACCATATTTCTCTGCGGTTTGAGTTCTTTGGGTTAGAGAAATGCGGGCATCGTATAATGGCTATTACCTCAGCCTTCCAAGCTGATGATGCGGGTTCGATTCCCGCTGCCCGCTCCAAGATGCTGATATGGCTCAGGCGTTAGCAGAGCCGCACCCTAGGGTGAGTTCGGCAAGCGAACCAGCCATCAGTACCTCTCTCTTTCCCACCAGATTCAAATCCATCATATAAACTGTTCTGTGGTTAGCTTGCCACCGCGTACTCAGCGTTAGTTTAGAGGGACGATCATGTCTAAAGAAAAATTTGAGCGTAATAAACCGCACGTTAACGTGGGTACCATCGGCCACGTTGACCACGGTAAAACCACCCTGACTGCAGCTATCACCAACGTGCTGGCCAAGCACTTCGGTGGTAAAGCTTTCGCCTTCGACCAGATCGACAAGGCACCGGAAGAGCGTGAGCGTGGTATCACCATCAACACCTCCCACGTAGAATACGACACCGCTACCCGTCACTACGCCCACGTAGATTGCCCGGGTCACGCCGACTACGTTAAAAACATGATCACCGGTGCTGCCCAGATGGACGGCGCGATCCTGGTAGTAGCAGCGACTGACGGCCCGATGCCGCAGACTCGTGAGCACATCCTGCTGGGTCGTCAGGTTGGTATCCCGTACATGATCGTGTTCATGAACAAGTGTGACATGGTTGATGACGAAGAGCTGCTCGAACTGGTTGAGATGGAAGTTCGTGAACTGCTGACCGAGTACGACTTCCCGGGTGATGACCTGCCGGTAGTTCGCGGTTCCGCACTGAAAGCGCTGGAAGGCGACGCTCAGTGGGAAGAGAAGATCATCGAGCTGGCTGGCCACCTGGATACCTACATCCCGGAGCCGGAGCGCGCGATTGACCAGCCGTTCCTGATGCCTATCGAAGACGTATTCTCTATCGCTGGCCGTGGTACTGTAGTTACCGGTCGTGTAGAGCGCGGTATCGTTAAAGTAGGTGAGACCGTAGAAATCGTTGGTATCAAAGATACCGTTTCTACCACCTGTACCGGTGTAGAAATGTTCCGCAAGCTGCTGGACGAAGGTCGTGCAGGCGAGAACATCGGCGCGCTGCTGCGTGGTGTTAAGCGTGAAGACGTAGAGCGTGGTCAGGTACTGGCCAAGCCGGGTTCTATCAAGCCGCACACCAAGTTCGAATCTGAAGTGTACGTACTGTCCAAAGAAGAAGGTGGTCGTCATACCCCGTTCTTCAAAGGCTACCGTCCGCAGTTCTACTTCCGTACTACCGACGTGACCGGTACCATCGAACTGCCGGAAGGCGTAGAGATGGTAATGCCGGGCGACAACATCAAAATGGTTGTTACCCTGATTGCGCCGATCGC